>JAFDAE010000306.1 GCA_019314005.1 Deltaproteobacteria bacterium
GCAATGCGCTAAACCGCCAGGCCAAGAAGGCGGAGCGCTTTAAGAAATATCGCGACCAGGTTCGTGATATAGATATCCTCCTCACTGTCCATCAGTACCGTCAGATCCTCGACCAATTTAAGGAAGGATACGATCTCTTAAAATCGTTGAAAGATGCTGACGTGGAACATGGCGCTAAATTGGCCCAACTCGATGCCGCGATAGAACAGATCAAATGGGAACGAGTTCAAAGGGAAAAGGCTATTTCGGAACAGAGGAATCGACAACACGAATGTCAACGGGCAATAGACAAGAGAGAAAACGATATTCTCCATTATCAGAAAGATATGCAACGACTCGATCTTGAGGTTGCGCAGCTTCGCCAGGAACGGGAAGAAATAGCGGAAAAGAACCGTGAGCTTGTCGAAGAACTGTCTGGATTGGAAGAAGCGGTTTCGCAGTTTGAAATAGAGATTGAAAAAAAATTAGCTGGGCTGAGGGAAAAAGAAAAAAAGGAACACCACCTGAAGGAACATCTGACCGAGATTAAGGCTTCTCTTGACCGAGAAAAGGAAGATTTGGTTTCCTTCCTCACCCGTGAGGCCCAGTACAAAAACACAAATCAAAATGCCGCCCGAAACAAAACGTCATTAAATCAGCGGATTGAACGCTCTCGAAACGAAGCAAAAAAGGCTACAGCGCAAGTCTCGGAACTTGACAAAAAGTTAGGCAATGCCAAAGCAGACATTGAAACAGTAGGCGCTTCGATAGAGAAACTGAACCGCAAGACAGATTTGTTAGAAACGGAGTTGCAGGAGCATCGCAGGACGCTGGGGAAAAAGGTCGAGGATGTCCAGATCCTGAGTTCTGAGTTTCAGGAGGTTCGTTCCCGACATAATGCGCTACGCAAGATAGATGAAAATTACGAGTGGCTCAAGGGGGGCGTACGGGCCATTATGCAACGCCACCGCTCTCGGGCGAGCGAAAACGGGATTTGTGGTCTGGTAGCCGACATCGTCGAACCAGAGCCCTCTTTTGAGCCGGCTGTTGAAGCAGCACTGGGTGATGCCATGCAACATGTGATCGTAAAAACCCAGGAAGAAGGGATAAAAGCAATAAATTATCTGTCAAGCGAGGCATCCGGACGAGGTAGTTTTATCCCGATCAATACCTTTAAACCCCTCTCCGACATGGTCCATTGCTCCAAACCGGATCAGCCCGGTCTCCTTTTGAACCATGTAACTGCTAAAGAGGGGTATGAAGCCCTGGTCGAACACCTTCTTGGACATGTAGTGGTAGCGGCAAATCTTCATGATGCCCTGAGCCTGTGGAATCGTAACGGGGTATTTCAGACCGTAGTTACCAAGAATGGCGACAGGGTCTCTTGTGATGGGATCCTCACCGGCGGAAGCCCGGAAAAGGCGGAAGCAAGCATCTTAGCAAAAAAACGCGAGATAAAAAGGCTGGGCACGATTGTCGCGGATCTCAAATTGCACCTTGAGGCTGCGAAAGCGGAGCAGGAGGACATGGAGGCTTCCGCGTGTATTCTGGAATCCAAGCAACAGAAGGCATTGCAAAATCTCCGATCAAAAGAAGCAGAAAAGGTAGACGCGGAAAAAGCTCTCTATAGGATAGAAGAAGACTTGAAACATGCTCGGCGGCATCTGGAAATCGCGCGACTGGAAGTTGAACAGATGAGGGGGGAAGAGAGCGATCTTGAACGGGAGATGTCACAATACAACGAACTTCTGGCAAAGATTTCAGAAGAGGTTTCTACTTCCAAGACACGTATTGCCACATTGGATTCACAGGTACGAAGGGGCTCCGACGATCTTGAGACATTTAATCAACAAGTAATGGAGATTAGGCTCGAGTTGACTTCCCTTAAGGCAAAGAGGGAGAACGCACGAAACGATCTCAGACGCCTGGAGTCGTTTCAGCTCGACGGTGTTGACCGTATCGACCAATTGGCCGAAGAATTGGAGGAGACGGAAACAGACATTGAAGCCACAAAGATACGACTCCGTGATGAAAAGGATCGCCTTGAACAACTGTACGCCGAGCTTAACCTTGTTGAAACCACCCTTTCTGAAAGTGAGACGGCATTCCAGGAGATCGATAGCAAGCTGACTGAAAATGGTCAGATTGTCTCTGAGGTTGAGACCGTTCAAAAAGAGACGCAGCAGAAGATTCAACAATTAGAGCTGGAACAGTCCGAGAGACGGCTCAAGTCGGAACACCTAACTGCCCGAATCAATGAGCGGTATCATGAAGACCTAAAGGTGTTGGCTGACACTATGAATATTGATGGGATTGATTTGACCGAAAAAGAGGGCGAACTTGCTCGCTTGCGTGAGACAATGGCCGGTATGGGTGACGTAAATCTCGCAGCAATAAAGGAATTCGAAACCCTTAATGAGCGCCTTAATTTTTACAATACACAATATGAGGATCTTGAAAAGGCAGTTGAAAACCTGCAAATGGTAATTCGCAAGATCAACAAAACCACGAAGAAAAAATTTTTGGAGACGTTTACAGCTATTAATGAGAAACTTCAGACCGTATTTCCTACACTCTTTGAGGGGGGAACCGCCAGACTCGAACTTACCGATCCGGACAATCCCCTTGAATCGGGTGTGGAAATTCTTATCCATCCTCCCGGGAAAAAACTGCTCCGCATGACCCTTCTTTCAGGCGGAGAAAAAACCCTTGCCGCCCTTGCGTTTATTTTTTCGATATATCTCATTAAACCTTCTCCGTTCTGTCTCTTAGACGAGATCGATGCCCCCCTGGATGACGTAAATGTAGACCGCTTCACCAACTTACTCAAGAGTATAGCCGAACGCTCCCAGGTCATATTAGTCACCCATAACAAACAATCCATGGAGATGTCCGACACCCTGTTCGGGGTTACCATGGAGAACCGGGGTGTTTCGAAATTAGTGTCGGTGAGCTTGAGGGAGATCGAAGAGGCACAGGCAGCCTGATATTCTGAAACCTTTATTATAAAACGTGACCAAGATAACTTTTTACGAAATCATCATTTTTTATTCTGTCCTCTAAATCATATCTAACAAAAGCTAAGCCGCTTGCCGATTATTAACAAGTATAGTAGATAAAAAGTGAGACCTTTGCAAAACTGCCATTTTTCCGTGATGCGGCGTAAGGCTTCAAATCTTAATCCTCGAAATACTTAATGTATTCCTCCGGTTAAAATTTTTGCCTTCCTTGCCTGACAAAAAAATGTCGCGTTATGCAAAGGTTGGCCTTATAATTGTCATTCTCCTCGTGGTAGGGGGGCTCACGGTTGGTTCATATGTAATCTTGAATCAATACGGCAATACCCCCATTTCTGACATAGATAGGAATGTAATTATCCAAATCCGTTCCGGGCAAAGTTTCCGGGATACTGTAAAGCAACTCACGGACTCGGGATTATTACATAATTCCAAAAAGTTCAGGCTCCTTGCCCGTATTAGAAGATTAGACACAAAAATACAGGCAGGAGAGTATAACCTTTCCTACCGTATAACTCCAAATGAGCTTCTGGACAACTTAAGCACAGGGAAGACAATTCTTTATAGCGTTACCATACCTGAAGGATATAACGTATACCAGATCGGGAACCTGTTGGAAAATAATGAGATTATGGATAGTGAAGTGTTTGTTGCAGCAGCTTTGTCTCCTGAGCGAGCCCGAAAAGAAGGTATTGATGGAAACTCGCTTGAAGGATATCTTTTTCCTGATACCTATCGATTCCCCAAAGTTATAGATGCTGAAACAGTACTAAAAACTACGATAAACCGGTTCCGTGAAGTCTTTATTCCGGAATGGGGAAAAAGATCTGATGCGATACGATTCTCACTCCATGAGGTAGTTACTCTTGCCTCAATTGTAGAAAAAGAGACAGGCGA
>JAFDAE010000047.1 GCA_019314005.1 Deltaproteobacteria bacterium
GCTGCGCATGTTGGATCTTATATGTACCGAGTCAAGCCTCTGTTTTGATATATCTACATTGAACACTTTTGCCAGTGTGTCTGTTGTCTGGTTAAAAATTATTGAATCCAGTTCATTGTCTATTACGATCTTTCGCATGTTCCAGAGTGTCTTGGGACTCATATATGTGGCATCATCAGAGGGGCTTGTAATATCAAGTGCGTAGTGCCACTGCTCACTGAAGGCAAGTTGACAGAGGGTTTCATCATCGGTAATATCATGTGCCTGCTGGAGGATAATAACGCCAAGCGCCATATAGAGTTCTTTGGTGGGTCTTCCGAATCCCTCGGTAAAATATGGGGCAATTTTATTAACGGGCAGTTCCTGAAGTATATATTCTCTGAATAATCCTGCCCATGACTGTTCCATGAGTTTCCGTCTTTTGGGTCCCAAGTGGTCCCATGGATCGAAGAGGTAGCCGGTTTTGTGGTCTTTTGTATGAATCATGCATTTCTCCTGCAATATATTGATATTACAAGCAGAATCTACTACATTACAGAATGTATTGCAAGAAATAAATGACATAATTGTAAATTATTTTAAATAGTTATTGGATTTGGACTTTTTACGGGTGCATCAAGGTTTGACAAAGGTTTCACAACAGGCGAGGATACGCACCGGAGAGCCAGTATCCCAGCGACATCTACTCCGTAGACTATCAGTGTAAAAAGATAATTATGACATCGTTAATACATGTTGCGACAGGTATTTTCTTGTTGGTGGGAGGCCGTAAATTCTTCTGGTTTTTCGTGGGCGCGATAGGTTTCATCACCGGCCTTACCTTTGCCGGCCAAATCCTGTCTATCGATTCGCCTGTTATAATATTGGCCGCGGGTATCATACTGGGGATTATTGGCATAGTCATCGCCATCTTCATGCAAGGCTTTGCCATATTTGCAGGCGGTTTTCTCGCGGGCTCTTACATAGCCTACATGATTGTGATTTCTTTCGGACTGATTCCCCGGGAGCTATTCTGGATCGCGTACATCGCAGGCGGCATCGCCGGGGCCATACTCCTGTTCTTCCTTTTCGATTGGGCCCTTATCGCGCTTTCGTCCATAGCCGGCGCCTCTATCATTATTGATACCTTTATCCTTGACCCGGAAATTGAGACAGCTATCATCGTTATCCTGGCCCTTTCGGGAATCTTCATTCAGACAAAACTCCTCTTGAGGGATAAAGCCTGACAGATTGCGAAGCCAACCAATTGACGCTGAGATTGTGAAACCGGGAACCCGCCCCTCAGGGGTGGAACTGAGTCACCTGAAGGATGCGAAGAAAAAGGGCCATTTTTGGATGAACACTATCTAATCCGCCGATAGATCCACCCATTCAAGTAGAAAAAGGCCGCCGTCCATCCACCGAGGCGAATAATCTTTTTAGCCATCCTGCGCACTGATTTCTGCCTGCCCGCTTTTTTGTCCGAGAGATAGATAGCAAACAATCCACGGTTAACCATCTGATGAAATTTTGAATGGGGTAATCCGGAGATGCTTCTGTCCGCCTGATTAAAAAAGTGCGTCAGCCGCCCCAGCATCTCCTCATCATCCTTGTAATAAGAACAGAAATTCAGATCCTTCCCAATGCGGTCTTCTTCCTGATCGATAAGGTAATCCAAAAGAATATGAAGCCCCTGTACCCATGGAAAATAAGCATCTTTTACACGCAATGCCAGTTCATCCGAACACTGACCACGAAATGCACAGGCAACAAGGCAAAAGATACCAAGCGTTGAACCGCAACATGCGGAAAATTCATACCAGCTCATCTCGGGCAATCCGTCCCGATGCATCTCAAACCACTCCTTCAAACGTGGAACACGCTCTTCCACTTTTACATGCTTATATACCTGCAGATCACAATAATAACCCGCCAAGTCATGGAGTTCTGAGTAAATGTTACTGTACGAGGGAAGCTTTTCCAATACATTCTGACATGTTTTCACAAGCGATACCAGATACCCGCCATCATTCTGTTCGTCCCGAAATCGATAATAATTGACGCTCTCAGCTTTCGGCGTTAAAGCATGAAGCAGCGATTCGTGAAGTGCGCGAAAATCAATCGGATCTAGAGATGTACTGCGGTCACACAAATTATCAAGATAGTCACAGATCGTCTGGTAGGCAACAACAAAACGGATGACTTCTCCATGCCTTTCACCTGCCAGCAATCCATAAACAGATCCCCCCTCACAGTGAAAAGTTTTTGTCTGTATGCTCATCAGCGCCTGTCTTCTGAGCTCCGGATCCGGGATCTGCCTTGCGCGATTTTTCCACCCACTTAAACAGCGATGAACATCGGGAAGTACATTAAAATAAGCCCTTATCATTATCGCCCATGGAGAGGCCGGTATCATCATCAGATTAAACTCCCTCGCAGGAATAAACAGATTACTTTTGACAAAATGGTGAAAATCTAACTTTCCACAAAACCGCCTTTTGATGTGTAGAAGAAATACGTTTGAGTGTCAAGAAAAACGCGTGGCAGGGATGATATGGGTAACCCTGTCGGATAAATTGATTTACATGCAAGAGCCCAACCGGGAATTACTATGAAAAATATTTGATCTTTCTAAAACACTACATTAAAAACCGTTGCACCGCGGGCATGAATAATACAGTCGATCATTCACACCAGGGCGCTTTTTTGTTGAAGACTGGGCTGTTAAATGATAGCTACTCATATTTTTCGTGTACGCACCATCCCAATATTCTTAAAAATATGATATGCACAAAGGTGAATTTGAAAAGACATTAGAGGAAACGTTTGGATAGAACCCATGAGCAGGTACAGCAAGCAAAGAACCCGAATGATCAATAACCACCTCATGGCGAGAGGCATTACTGATGAGAGGGTTTTAAAGACAATGGCAACGGTTCCGAGACATCTTTTTGTAGATGAGGGTATCCGGGACCAGGCATACTCAGACAATCCCCTGCCCATAGGTTCCAGACAGACCATTTCCCAGCCTTATATTGTAGGTCTCATGACGGAAGCGCTTGAGCTGAAGGGAACCGAAAAAGTCCTGGAAATAGGAACTGGTTGCGGATATCAGACAGCCATCCTGGCAGAACTGGCCGAGAGGGTATTTTCAATCGAAAGAATAGCGTCTCTTGCTTTCAAGGCTCAAAGGACCCTGGATTCGCTCCACTATTACAACATATTGATAAGAGCCGGAGACGGAACGTATGGGTGGAGCGAAGAATCTCCGTTCGACGCTATTATCGCTACTGCCGGCGCCCCGAAGATTCCCGAAACTCTCAAGGAACAGCTGGCTGTCGGGGGAAGACTTGTCATTCCTGTCGGCAGCCAAAGCTCACAGACATTGTTGAAGATCACCCGCCTGTCGGAAAAAACAGACGACGTGGAAATAGAAGATCTCTGCGGGTGCCGTTTTGTTGATCTCATAGGGGAACATGGATGGAAGGGTTAACATAGGGTATGCTTAGAAGATTATACGATTGGGTTCTTCACTGGGCTGAAACACCCTATGGATCATGGGCGCTGTTTTTCCTTGCGTTGGCGGAGTCGAGTTTTTTCCCCATACCGCCCGATGTTCTGCTGATCGCGCTGGCAATATCCATCCCGGCCAAATCGTTCAGGTATGCGTTGATATGCTCTATGGGTTCACTTCTCGGCGGTGTTATCGGATATGAGATCGGATACCAGTTTATGGATCTGATTGGCTTTCGCATAGTTAATTTCTACGGTTTTATAGAGCAATACTACGCGGTGGGCGACCTGTACAACAGGTACAATGCGTGGGCGGTTGGGATAGCCGGCTTTACACCCATTCCTTACAAGGTCTTTACCATATCGGCAGGCGCATTCAAGATAAATTTCATAATCTTTCTCATCGCTTCAGCGGTAAGCAGGGCCGCAAGATTTTTTCTTGTAGGGTGGCTGATATATAAATTCGGTCCAACTATTAAACTGTTTATAGATCGTTATTTCAATACCCTGGCCTTTGTTTTTGTGGCGCTTCTTATCGGAGGTTTCATATTAATTAAGTATCTTCTGTAATTGGAGTCCTATGTTACGCGATAAAAAAACTCTCTTCATACTTCTCCTTATCCTGTTATTCATCACTGCCTGCGCAACCACGCCAGGTACAGATACAAACGGTGTTTATCACAGGGTGAAAAAGGGTGAAACCCTGTGGAGAATAGCCCAAACCTACAATTGTGATCTCGATAAACTCGCCGAAGCGAACAACCTGTCTGATAGCCGCATTGAAGCAGGCAGTGTATTATTTATTCCAGATGTCGCAAGCGCCATTTCCATCAAACCCGGCACAACATCATCACACAAGACACATGATACGATAAAGAAGAAAATCCCTAAAACTGTTCAAAAAAACAGGGCGTCTGCCTCCAAAAATATACCGGATAAGAAAGCTTCTCAATCTTACAGACCCGGTTTTATATGGCCGGTAAAGGGCAAGGTGTCTTCAAAATTCGGCATATACAAGGGCATGCGACATAACGGAATCAAGATAAGCGGAAAGGAGGGAACATCCATCCTGGCCTCCGCAGGGGGGACTGTAATACATTCCGCGCCCATCAAATATTATGGAGAAACTATTATTATAAAGCATAACAGCACCTATTCGACTGTTTACTCTCACTTAAAGGAGAGGATAGTGCGTGCCGGATCCACCGTCAGGAAAGGGGAAAAGATAGGACTTCTGGGAAAAGAAGAGAAGACCGGAAAACCCTGTCTGCACTTTGAAATACGATACAAAAACAGGGCCAAAAATCCCCTGTATTACCTGCCCAAATAAGGAGGAACAATGAAACTGAACAATGATATCTATGTTTATGAATGGACCAATCCGCTTGAGAACAACTGTAACAGCTTTTTCATAGGTGGAAGCGTCCAGGCGCTTATAGACCCTGGCCTCAAGCTGTTTCTTCCAAACCTTTTGAAGAGAATGGAAGAAGATGGAATAGATCCGAAAAATATTAAATATATAATAAACACCCATTCACACCCTGATCACTTCGAGGCATCCGAGGCCTTCAACAGCAATGAGAATATAAAGATAGGCCTGCACAAAGAGGGCATGGGATTCCTGAATGATATAGGTGGGCACATGTATGGAATGTTTGGCTTAGACGCCCCAAAAGTCCGCATAGACATGGTGCTGGAAGAAGGAATCATCAGGCTTGGGGATGAAGATTTTGAGATACTGCATGTACCAGGTCACTCGCCGGGATCAATTGCTCTGTATTGGCCTTCCCTGAAAGCTCTTTTCCCGGGGGATGTGATATTCAATCAGAATGTCGGAAGAACAGATTTTCCCGGAGGTGACAGCGCCCTCTTGAAAGAAAGCATCCTGGCGCTTTCAAAGCTTGACACTGATTATTTCCTCCCGGGCTACGCAATAATTCATTAAAAAGTTCTTGATTTATTTCCGATTCAGGCGTAATCGTGAAAAAGGTTTCTATAATGTTCATTATAAACTTACAGGAGAGATACTAAATGGGAGGTGCCCATGAACAAGTTCAGCGAAACAGTTCGTGTTGCTGTCAGTCAGGGAGCGTCAGACGTACATCTGTCAAGTAGTCATTCGGTGGTCACCCGCGTCAAAGGAACAATCCGATTCAACAACAACATAAAATGGACGTCTGACGAAATTGATTCTCTCGTAAAAAAGCTTCTCCCCGCAGAACGAATTAACATGCTGAGAATACGTCGTTCTGTGGATTACGCAATCACCATAGGTGGTGTGAGATTACGGATAAACATCTTTAATGAAACGGGCGGGTTGAGCCTTGCCATCCGGCTCCTGCCGGGAAAGGCACCCTCTATTGACCAATTAAATCTCCATCCGTCTCTTCACCAGATATGTAAACTTCAGCAGGGTCTCGTCCTGATCTGCGGTGCCACCGGAACGGGAAAAACAACAACCATAGCAGCTATTATAGAAGAAATTAATTCCTCTCGTGCATGTCATATTATTACGATTGAAGATCCGATTGAATACCGGTTTCTGTCAAAAAAAGCCTTCATTCAACAACGGGAACTTGGCGATCATACCAATTCCTTCGAACAGGGACTCTTGGATTCTCTGAGGGAAGATCCTGATGTAATAGTCATAGGAGAATTAAGAGAAGCTGAAACCATGAGGCTCAGTATAAACGCCGCGGAATCAGGTCATCTGGTTATTGCCACCCTTCACGCAACAAATACAGAAGAAGCTATCTATCGTTTGTGTAATTCTGCTCCATTTGAATCCCAGGATGAAATCCGTCACCAGATCTCGTCCACACTTTCCTGGCTCATTGTCCAGCAGTTGACATATGTAGAAAAAGCCAAATTGAGAGCGCCCTTACTCTCTATACTCCGTGGCACACCGTCAGTTAAGGCACTCGTCCGCGAAAATAACCTCCAGCAGATTGAGAATGCCATTCAGATGGGGAAGGCTGACGGGATGTTTACACATGATCGATATTTAAAGGAGTTTCTGGATACACGCACAACTTTTATACCCCCTTCCAATGTATTTCAGCCTTCTGCAGAGACGTTACATACGCCTGCCTATCATTCATCCATTATGAAGGATTCTACCTACCATACAGAGGCTCAAGATGCCCAATGGGGAAAGGGCGAAAACATCATAATACGGGAAAGAGACAATCAGACCATTAAAGGATCTCTTTCTATCGATGATAATGTTTCGATAGAAGAACTTTTTAAAGAATACGAAGACTGATTCTACCGATAACCCCATTATACGTAGAGAGGTAAAGGCATGAAAATTCAGAATTCCAGAAAATACTCAAGAGTCAACACATATCTTCCGCTTGAAACACGCCTGGTGCCGCCGGAGGAACAAGAAGACTTAAATCCCCATATATCCAAAGTAGGGATTGTAATCGACGCGGCAACACCACCTGAACTGAAAGACAAGGCCCTGGGTGAATGGTTGAACATCCTGAATGATAAAATGGATTCCATTATAAGAGTCCTTTCCTCCGCACATGAAAGTATATCATCCATAGCTTTTGAACCATTGAATATAAGTGGTAATGGAATGAGAATAACATCTAACAAGAGTTACGATATAGGCAGTGTGGTGGAAATAAAACTAGTGCTTCCTGTTCAGCCATACAAAATCCTTTATCTGTACGGGGAGGTTCTCAGGGTCGAACATAATCTCAATGCTTTCAATATTGCACTTAAATTCATAGAAATGAACGACGAAGTAAGAAACGAACTACTTAGTTTTGATTTCAAGAAGCATGGAGAAATCCTCAAGACAAAAAATCGCTGGTAGTCTCATAGAGCGTATGCCTGGTCTATCCATGCATGTATCTTCCTGCCGATTCAAACAACTCATAGTACTCGTCCTGATGTATCCCGGATATACCCCTTGGAAAACTAACGACTGTGATCACAAAAGTCCACTTGCGCTTCAAACATCATTTTGTTTGTTCTCAGTGAGTATCTTTGATTTATGCCTTTACAAGAAAAGAATCCTAGTATATTTTCATGGAAAATCTGGAGAAAATAAGGGTCGAACAGAATCTAAAATGAGAGGAAAAACCTTATGAGCAAGAAAGATTCCTTTTATCCCGACTGGTATAAGAACATCCCCCCCGCCAAATCGTACAGGACTATCCTTAAGTGGGGCGGGATGGATAAGTTCAAGCATCCTAACAGGGGGTTGTATAAACTGATAAAAGAAACCTTTAACATGACAGATGAGGATTTCAGGACGCCGCATAACATGGGTCTGGAAGAAGTATCTTTTAATGTACCCTCAACATTATCTCAGGAAAATCTCGATACGTTTAAGGGAATCGTCGGAGATGAAAACGTCAAAATGGATGATTTTTCGCGGCTCGAAGTCGCATACGGAAAAACTACGTATGATGCCTTCAGGCTGAGAAAAGGGATCGTGGAAAATCTCCCCGGTGCGGTAATCCATCCAAGGGACAAGAAAGATATTTCGGAAATAGTGAAATACTGCAACGAGGAAAAGATACCTGTATATGTCTTCGGAGGAGGTTCATCAGTTACCAGGGGATTTGAGTGCATGCGGGCAGGAATCACCCTTGACATGAGAACTCATATGAAGCGTATACTGAAATTGAGCGAGGAAAATCACACGATTACGGTAGAACCGGGGATCTTCGGACCGGAGATGGAAAACAGTTTAAACAACGCGCCCGAATTATTCAGGACAAAACACGCCTACACATGCGGGCATTTTCCACAATCCTTTGAATATTCTTCGGTCGGGGGATGGGTGGTTACGAGGGGAGCCGGCCAGAACTCCACCTATTACGGTAAGATAGAAGATATGGTTGTGTGCCAGGAATATGTCACTCCCATAGGAACAATAGAGACAGGGGAATATCCTGCATCCGCGACCGGTCCCTCCATCGACCAGATAATGATAGGAAGCGAAGGAGCCTATGGAGTCCTTGTTTCCGTAACGCTGAAAGTGCGCCGTTATAATCCCGGCAACACCAGACGTTTCAGTTTTATCTTCAAAAACTGGGATGACGCCATAGATGCGGCAAGAGAGATAATGCAGGGAGAATTCGGCTACCCCTCAGCATTCAGATTATCCGATCCTGAAGAAACCGACGTCGCCATGAAACTCTATGGCATAGAGGATACCATTATTGACAAAATGCTGAAACTGCGCGGATATAAATCTGGAGAAAAATGTCTCCTTCTGGGAACCACCGACGGCAGCAGGGGGTTCACCAAGCTTGTAAAACATAATGTCCGGAAAATATGCAAGAGATATGGGGGAATGTACACAACGGGTTTAGTCGCCAGGAAATGGGAGCATGGAAGATTCACCGATCCTTACATGAGGGAAGATATGCAGGATTTCGGCGTTATCATAGACACGCTTGAGTGTGCCGTCAACTGGGAACAGCTCAAATATGTTCACAAATATGTCAGGGAATACTGCAAAAGCAGGCCCCGAACGGTCTGTATGACTCACGGCTCCCATTTTTACCCACAGGGAGCAAATCTCTATTTCATATTCATAGGCAAAATGGATAAGGATGAATTCGTGGATTACCACAAGGGGGTTCTCGATGCTATTCAGAGATCAGGGGCCGCCATGAGCCATCATCACGGCATCGGTAAACTGTTTGCCCCGTGGCTGGAAGGCCAGATTGGAAAGAATGAGTTAGGCGTCTTCAAGGCGCTGAAAAAACATTTTGATCCCAACAATATCATGAATCCCGGTGGAACACTCGCACTGGACATGCCTGATTCCGAAAAAAGGTTTATGAAGAAGGATTAGGTTGCAGGACCTATTTCTCAGGCTCCGCCAGGCCTTTCACAACCAGCCCCGCATAAAGAGTGCCGCCGGCAGCATGACGGTTAGTAAAAGTAGCTGTCTCCTTTTATTCCAACTTTTAGTCAGGGCAGGACCATACATTTCTCCGGATTGAGAAACAGGTAGAGTTCCTGTCCTTCTTCTTGCGGCAGGTGATGCGGAACCTGCACCCTGATCATAGTGCTGTCTATTTTTATGAAAAAGTATAGAAAGTTGCCCAGGTATGCCTTATGGACAATAGTACCCTTGAACAGGTTCTCTCTGGCTTGAGGTGGTTCTGTAAATACTTCCACATCCTCAGGACGTATAGATGCATACACTTTTTGTCCTGGTGTTATTGCCGTGGTGTCAGGCGTCGTACACAGCATCTTCTCGCTGAATTCCGTGTGTACGTAAGCTGCATTCTTGTCCTGGAGGACCTGGACGACCTCCCCGGACATAAAGTTCATGGTGCCTATAAAATCGGCGACAAATCTATTGGCGGGCTTTTCATATATCTCCTGGGGAGTGCCGATTTGCACCACGTTCCCTGATTCCATGACGGCGACTCGATCAGAGATAACCATCGCCTCTGCCTGGTCATGGGTGACGTAGACCGATGTGATGCCCATACGTTTTACCAGGCTCTTGATTTCAAATCTTAATTCTTCTCTGAGCTTGGCATCCAGGTTGCTCAACGGTTCGTCCAACAGCAACACTTTAGGATTACTCACGAGAGCCCGCGCAAGAGCCACCCTTTGCTGCTGTCCACCGCTCAATTGGGATGGGTATCTCTCCTCCAAGCCATTCAAACCCGTTAATTCCAATACCTGTCGCGCCTTTTCCTGGATAGTCTGCCTGGGGAGCTTCTGAATTTTCAAGCCGTAAATGACATTATTAAATACCTTCATGTGCGGCCATACGGCATAGTTTTGGAACACCATGCCGATTCCCCTTTTTGACGGCTGGACAAATCCTTCCGAAAGCATCGGCTTGCCGTCAATAACGATGTCCCCCTCCTCTGGTTTCTCCAATCCGGCGATGCAGCGCAAGGTGGTTGTTTTGCCGCATCCGCTGGGGCCAAGAAGCGTTAACATTTCTCCCTTCTTCACTTCAAGCTGTATGTGATTAACTGCCACTACTTTATTAAAGCGCTTGAACAGGTTTTTGATCTCTATGAATGCCATTGAATTTGTCTCCTTCAGTGTTAACCCTTGAACCTCTGAACCCTGAAATTTTACGTGCCACCGGGACCCCAGGCGGCTTTGAGGATACCTCCGGCGATTCTTGATATGATCAGCAGAAGGATAAAGGCGATCACGATCATCAGAAAAGCCATGGCTGCGGCGATTCCGAACTCCATGCCGCGGTGCCAGTTCAAATAGATTCCTATGGGCAGTGTTTCCCATCCTCCTCGATAAAGGAATATAGCGGTAGAGATCTCCTGGAACGCCATGATAAAAAACATCACTACCCCGACAAGTACCCCTTTGATCAGCAAAGGCAAAGATATATTGAAAAAAGTTTTGAGTTTACCCGCGCCCGCTACTTCCGAGGCCTCCTCGAGCGAAATATCCAATTGCAGGTAAGAGGAGTGAGCCATCCGCAAAAAGTACGGGAGTCGCCGTGCAAACAGGGCCAGCGGCATGATGATCCAATACTGGGCTAAGGGTATGCCTTTCCAAAATCCCAGAAGATAACCCACGCCGACCGCGATACCCGGGAAAGCCAGCATGAGTGTGATCACAAAGTCGAGCGCATTTCTCCCCGGGACACGGGTGCGGACGATGATATAGGCGGCTGGCAGCCCGAAGGCGATCCCGAAAAGCAGGGCTATCCCGCTGTAGACGAAGGAGTTTTGTATCAGTAGCGGGCTTTCCAGAAGGATTACCCTGAAATTTTCAAGGGTCCAATACGTTGGAAACGGCTCAAAAACCCATCTTCTGGAAAAAGCGGATAACCCCAGCACGATCGGAATTAGAAGAACGAGGCCGGTGATAAAAATCATGTACAAATATGCGCCCAATTTCACCACCGGACCTGGCTCGATCACTCTGCCTTCGGAAGTTGTCCCTTTGGAGAGGCCGGTATACTTTTTCCTCTCAACCCACCACCTGGCGAGCAAAAAGATGCTAATGCAAATGACGGCAGAAATGATCACCGCCACGATCCCCATGTACTTGCGATGAACATCGGTAAAGTGATAGGCGATGTTGATGTAAGCAACCGAGGGGAGAAGGTCCACCTGTCCCAAAATCATTGGCGTTAGCCAGTCCGTAAAGGGCCACAGAAATACGATGACGGCGCCCGCCAGATAACTTGGGGTGCAGAGAGGTAAAGTGACCGTGATGAATCTCCGAAAGCCGCCCGCTCCTTCGACTTCGGCGGCTTCTTCAAAGCAGGGATCTATGTTGGTGAAACCTGCGGAAAGACCAAGGACGATAAAAGGGAGCATGTGCAGAGATTGAATGAATACCAGCCCGTGTAGTCCGTAGATGAAATTTATGGGTGTTTCGATCAACCCCGTATTCATCAGAAGCAGATTCACAGTTCCATACTTGCCTAAAAAGATGATGAATGCAAATACGCCGGCATAAGCGGGCAAGACAATCGGCAAAAGGATCAGGGCCGTGAAAATTGTCTTCCCCCGGTGCCTGTATCTCGCCAGAATATATGCCAGGGGGACCCCGAACAAGGTGGTCGTCAGGAGCACCAGCACGCTCAGGAACAGGGTGTTTCCAAAGGTTTTGAGATAATACGTGTCCCGGAAGAATTCCAGGAAATTGCTTATGCCCCAGGTGTCGGTTCCGGCGATTTTGAAGCTTTGCAACACCAGAATTGACATCGGATAAAGCACGAGGAAGGCAATGACCAACCACAGGAGTGCTGCCAGAGAGACATTGCTGCGCGACATATCACATCCTTTACTTTACTATTTCCTGCTTGATGTACGAGCGAAAGGTGGCTCACCCGTACATCAAGCCCAGAGTGTATTTTTACTTTACATTACCATTACCGCGCGATAAGCAGAGCGCGTGCCTTGGATGCAGCCAAGCGGGCTTCCGCATACGCGCCATCTTCCTCAAAGAGCTTTCTTGCTTCTTTTATTTTCGCCTTAGCTCTCTTCACGTCTGCCTTTTTGGCTTTCGATGCTTTAATTTCTTCCTCAACGTCCTCTATCAGGAACAGACTGCTTTTCAACTTGCCCAACTTTCTGTAGATCTCGTACTCATAGTAGCGGTTGACTTCGTCCCATCTCTTTGTGGCGAGGTCCAGGTCGTACTCAATGAACCCGACTTCCAGATCCCAGAAGGAATCAACTCCCAGCGCCTTCTTGGCGTGCTTGGCCATAACGACGCCTTCTTTTTCCCACACGGAGAAGTTAATGTCCGTCCTGGCTGCAAAGTAACGGCCATTCAGCACGCATTTTTGTCCCTCCATGCTGAAGAGCCAGTCAAGGAAGATCTTCCCGGTCTTTTCGTTAGGCGCGCCTTTCAGCAAAGCCACTGCCTCTGGAACCAGGATCGTTTTTTCCGGGAGGCAATCACGCACGGGATAGCCATCTTTGCGCGCAGCCATCGCGTTCATTTGCGGCTGCGCGACCCCGATGGGAACTTCGCCACGGGCCACTAATTGGGTCGTATCTGTGCTGCCGGTGGAGTAGCGGGGTAACTGCGCCGCCAATAATCTGAGATATTTCCAAGCTTCCTTTTCTCCAAATGCCTGCAAGAGGATTTCTATGGTTTCATGCATTGTGCCAGAGGCGTATGGCAGCGTATGTATGATGTTACCCCTGTAAATGGGATTGAGCAGATCGTTCCACGTTTTTGGCGCCGGCAGCCTTAGCTTTTTCAAAACCTTCTCATTGTACAGATTGGTGACGATCCAGGGCGCGAAGCAGGTCCAGTAATAGTCTTTATCTTTTACCTTCATACCGTGCCATTCGGCGGGAACCTTATCCCAATGCTTTGGCCTGTAGGGGACGAGCAATCCCTCCTTCATTAAGACTTCATGCGCCGGAGCACCTGCGCCCAGAAAGATGTCGGCATCCGGTTTGCCGTCCCATACTCTTACTTTGTCTACGACGACCGGCCATCCGCCTGGCCGCACGAACGTGATGTCTATGTCCTTACCATAGGTCTTCTTATAGTACTCCTTGAAACCCTTCTTCAGACTGTCGGATAACTCCTTGTAAATGGGACCGACCCAGCCGATTTTGTCCGCGGCTTGCGCTTGCGCCGTAAAAATTGGCGTGAGCATCAGCGCCATTGAAATGACAGTGAAGATTGTTGTGGTTAAGATTCTCTTTTTCATTTTGAACTCCTTTCTAGTGACATTGTCACATTTAAAAAAATAAAGATTTCTTTATCCTCAAACATCTCCAGCCGTAAAAGTTTCCTCCCTTAGGCTACAACCCGACACCCTGCCATCAAAATTTTGCTTATATCACCTCCTTTTTCCTTATGCGTTCTCGCTTGAAGCGGCACAATATAATTTATCGTAGAATAGATAAACATTCAACCTTTGTCAATGTCAATATATACCCCTCTTATCACTGCTGCTTTTTATCTCACCCTTTTATAGTATAGCTAAATAGTTTTGCGCTTGTTGTGGATATTCCGATAGCACCTGAAGAAAGGATCTCTTGGATCTCTTGCTGCGTAGTGATCAAGCCTCCGGCTACGACAGGCACGGAATTCCTTGACCTGATTCTATCCATTATCTTAGGCAGAATCAGACCAGGAAAAACCTCAATAGCGTCAGGCTTGGACTTGTCGACCACGTTGAGGCCCCCTGCAAGAGATTCCGAATCCAGTTCAATCTATTGATAACGAGTACCGTCAGGCAGCCGGCCATCCGTCTCTATCCGATCTGCGCTCGAGTATCACTTCCACAATCTCGGCAAAGCCCTCACCGCCATCCCGGCTGGCCACAAATTCAGGAAGGCATTTCATTTGATCCGCAAAATGAAGCACATTCCTTACACCCGCGGAATGGGGAAAATATTCGAACATGGGTTCATCATTGGGCGAATCGCCACAAAACAGAAAGTGCTCTCTGCTGTCATCCAACTCCATCTTCCAGCGTTCCCGAACAAACATCTTCGTCATACCCAGTTTGTCATAACTGCCAAACCATCCGTTAACATGGATCGAAGACACCTTGCACGTCGCTCCATTTCTCCTGAAGATCCGGCAAATATCCTCGACATCTCCCGAATTCAACGGATCCACATCTTCGCAGTAATCCACGGCAAGGTCAGCCTCCCGGTAAAGCTGGTCACTGGCGATTGCCGTTCCCGGAACTTCCGCAAGTATCTCTTCACCGATGCGCCTCAGCCTTTTGTGGTTGTCATCTCTGACCTTTTCTGAATCAAGAAATGTTTTCTTTAACTTTTTCTCTTTCTCATCAAGCCAGAAATAGAAGGCGCCATTTTCCCCAACGACACCGTCCACAGGCCACATCCTTGCGATATGGTCGCACCATCCGGCCGGTCTGCCAGTTATCGGAACCACCTTCATACCGCATTCCTTCAATTTCCACAGCGCATCAAAGGCACACGCCGGAATCCTGCCACCCGTTGTAAAGGTATCGTCAATATCAAAAAAGACGCCGAGGAAACCTTTCGCAACGTCCGATCCTAATTTTTTAATGGGTAGAGTCACTCCAGTCCCCCGTTATCACTGCGCGCAATTTTTATTGTAACAACGGCAGAATAGCGAACATTGAAAACGATTGCAATAGATAATAAGCGGCTGTTACCAATCAATTAATCTTCTTGAATGCTTCTACAAGTTCAGATATACTGATTTCGATTCTCACAGTGCTTTCGCTTTTTCCTGTTAATCCAATATAAAAACTCTATTCACACCAGATGTTATTTCTTTGAAAGAGATTGATTGGCAAAACGTAATAAAACCAACGATTTCATATCGCAAGTACGGCCGGAACCACTAACAAAAGAGGAATGGGTCATGGCAGTGTTGCTTGTTCAACATGGTAAAAACCTCCCCAAAGAGATTGACCCCGAGCGGGGTCTATCGGATGAAGGCCGCATGGAGGTTGAACGCATTGCAAACGTAGCCAGGGATTATCGGGTAAAGATGTCACTCATTAAACACAGCGGGAAAAAGCGTGCCCGACAGAGCGCTGAAATCTTCGCGACGGCCCTCAATCCCCCCGGGGGAATTGTCGAAGCCGGCGGTCTCGACCCGTTAGATGACGTGGTGGCCTTTGCCAGAACCATTAAACAGGAACAAAATATCATGATCGTGGGACATCTGCCCTTTTTGGAATCGCTGACATCCTATCTGGTTACAGGATCTGTAGACTATTCTGTCTTCAGATTTCAGAACGGTGGAATTGTATGTCTCGAATACGATACTGATACGCGCTCCTGGATATTGCAATGGACGCTCATGCCCAATATCGGGTAAACAATGTTGAAAAAAAATGATCCGGGTACGAGGTAATGAAACAGGTACACATCGGGACATCCGGCTGGAACTATGACCACTGGAAGGGAGTATTTTATGATGAAACATTTCCCAAAACCAAGTGGCTGGAATTGTACACCCACTCTTTCTCAACTATTGAAGTCAATGCAACCTTTTATCGACAGATGAAACCTGAGACATTTGAAAACTGGCGTCTCAGGACATTTATCTGGTCGGTAAAGGCCAACAGGTTTATCACACATATCAAGCGTCTTAACGATGTGAGGGAGCCCCTGCACAGGTTTTTCTCAAGCCTGGAACCACTTGGAGATAAAATCGGGCCAATTTTGTTTCAACTGCCACCCAGCCTGGTCTTTGATCAGAAAGTATGGGAATCATTCTGTACGCATCTCTCTCCGGATTACCGCTACACACTTGAGGCCAGGCATATAAGCTGGACAGACGCACAGGTGCTGGCTTGTCTTAAAAAGCACAACATT
>JAFDAE010000307.1 GCA_019314005.1 Deltaproteobacteria bacterium
TACCATATGAAGAGAGGAATAGATTTGATTTACTCTACAATGATTACGAGTTCATCATGCAGGAGAACGAACAGAATCTTACCAAACATTTAGAACGACGTTCCTTGCATACGCCCACCCAAGAAGCCTTACATTTTGTTGGATTGCAGCGCTGGAATTCCCTTACACCGGCACAAGGCCGGTCTGTTGGTGGAGGGTATTTTATTTATAGGACAAACAGCGAAGATGAAGTGGACCTTGGCATAGCGATTGATCCTGGTTTCGATTATGTCCGAAATCTCTTTCGCATGGGGTTCAGCCTCATGGACGTTGATATAGTGCTCATCAGCCATGCGCACCCGGATCATCTTTGGGACTTTGAGTCCGTGGTGCAATTGCTTCATGAATTGAAGGGGAAAAAGGATATAGTTCACCAACTTAATGTTATCCTGACGCTGGGAAGTTACCAAAGGTTGGATCATATTATCAACAACCCGAAATTGCGTCGGTTCATAAATCCATTAGTCATTGATATTCGTAAGGAAATTGACCCTGATTTTTTTAAAAAGTTGGGGACAAATAGTAAAGGATTCAATGATTTTTTTGGTTTCTTTGATTCAAATTCCCTAAACAATAATAGCTCCAGGTCAAATAAGGAAAAAGTGAACCAATGGAGTCCCGCACTTCCTTATATCGAAGAACATGCCCAAAAAACCGAAATTGAAATTTGGCCTACTCGCGCTTACCATGATGACTATTCTGACAGGTCTGACAGTTTCGGTTTTATAATAAAGGTTAAGAGTTTGGAACATTCAGATAGTAGTGTTAGTTTTGGGTATACAGGTGACACGAAATGGGTAGGGAATGATTTGTATAATCAGGCATGTCCGGCAGATGACAATGATTGTGAAAAAAAATGCAGTGTTGATTCACATAGATGGGAAGATGTTGCATCTCAATATACTGATTGTGATGTATTGCTAATGCACCTTGGGTCGATTATTGATCACAAAGATAAGGATGAGAACAAACAATCTTTTTCGTATTATGATTCCGCAAAAAATTGCGAAGAATTAATCCGTGAAAAAAATCACCCTTATCTGATGGGGATGATTCGCTTTTTGCGGAAACTTTATAACACCAAGCCTGAAAAGAAAAAATTAATTCTTATGGGTGAATTTGGAGAGGAACTTCGCGGCGGAATACGTATTGATCTTGTAAAACGGCTTCAACAGGGCTTAACGAAAACATGGCCTATAGTGCCGGTTGATGTTGGGCTCGATATTATTTTGCATAATTATTCTGATTCCGAGCCAAAAGAAAATAGCCCGCAATTTAGTAAATTTAAGTTTTTGTGTGCGCTCTGTGATAAGCCTCGTCCTTTACGTGAAATTGGTTATTTTAGATTTGGCGCGGATGAAGCAATATTTTATATCTGCAAAACCTGTAACAGGGCCTTTCCCGACGATGTTCGACAGACCAGGCTCAGACATCTCTACGAGATTGGCCGGGAGTTGCGAACCCTCCCACCAAATCGAGCTGTCCATGACTTATAGAATCATCACAGCGGCAATCGGCAGACTCATAACCTTTCTTGATGACGCTATTTCCAGATCACTCGAACCAATTCGAGTTGCACGAACTGCTACAGCACTCTTGTTGGCCGGTAATAAAAGATCGGGAAACCTGTTTCAGCGAACAGTTGAACAACTTATCCAATCACAGCGTCCGGATGGTGGATGGACAGATCCCGAAGAAACTGCCTGGGCTGCCGGAACTATCATCTTTGTCTATGGGAATGAAGATGCAAAGAGTCAAGCGGCTTTGCAATGGCTGAATAAGGTTCGTCAACACTCAGGGGGCTGGGGACGCCACCCGCGTGATCAGGCACGGATTCCGATCACTGCATTAATCTCATTTCTGGTCCCGGCAGCCTTTAAAAGTGAAGATTTAAATGGGTTGAAAAACGAATGGGCCCATGATCTTCGTGGCCCAGTCAGGTTGTCATATAAAGCAGGTTTTTATCTGTTGGCAATGCCCAAAGACCAGAAAGATGAGCTTGTCAAGCAGACCATAGACCATCTTGCGCAAGACCAAAACGATGACGGTGGATTTGCTCCCTGGAGAGGACATCCAATCGGCAGCGATCCATGGTCAACCGGCGTAGTGCTATGGGGATTGTCACGGTGGGTTGACCATGTGGATCATGCTGTTCTGGAAAAGGCCCTGAACTGGCTTCAAGAAACACAGCTCCCATCCGGTTGCTGGTCCTACCACTATCTTGATGACGGGACTTCACTGGCGCTGATCGGAAGTGTGGCTGCGTTAAAGTCTTTAAAAACGCGGGAATAATCATGTGTACAATAGTAGTTACTTTTAACGAAACGCAGCCTGAAACGCTCCGCAAAATGGCGAAGGCGGTGTGCCATCGCGGGCCGGACAGCCTGGAAGTTTGGACCGGTGACAGGCATGGCGTCGCGGCCTGTCGGTTGACTATTTTTGGCGACCCCAACGCGTCAATGATCTTTAAGGACGCAAAAACAGGCAGAGTAATTCTTTTAAACGGTGAAATTTACAATTACGACGAACTTTGGAGAGAACTTCAAAAAACAGGAGTATCACCACAAACTGATTTAGAGTCGGAACTTATCGCCAGACTCTATGAAATGCATGGCGCCGGCTTTGCCGGCCGCTTGAAAGGCATGTTTGCAATCGCCATCCTGGACGATTCCCGTCTTGTTCTCGCCCGCGACCGTTTTGGCATAAAACCTCTTTATTTTACCCGTATCGGACATAGTATTCTGGTAGGTTCGGAACTCAAGGTGATTCTTGCTCATCCAGGGGTAACCCCGTTCCTCAATTTAACTGCTTTACAAGAAACCCGTGTGTTCGGGTATGTCATTTCCCTCAATCAAACTTTTTTTAATGATATTCGGCAGGTAGCACCAGGTCATGTTTTGACTTTTGATGACTCCTGCAAGGAAAGAGCATTTGTGTTTGGTGAAGTCCCCAAAGCTCGTTATCTTAACGGTCAGCCTGAAGAGAGCTATGATGAGATGGCAATGAAGACACGCCGGATAATGCTCAGGGCAGTTGAACGTATGTTCAGCCACGGGAATATGGACAAAGGCGTTTTCTTGTCCGGCGGGGTCGACTCCTCAACTATTGCTCTTGCAGCCAACCTGCAAACTGAAAAAACTATCCAGACATTCACTTTAGCCGATAGCGAAGACACACCGGATTTTCTTGCGGCAA
>JAFDAE010000308.1 GCA_019314005.1 Deltaproteobacteria bacterium
GAGGAGAGTTTTAAAATAGTGCTCTGCACATACGGGGTTATGCGCTATGCCAATCCATAAACTATATATAAACCATAAACGCTAAATGCGCTAACAAAAATGCCAATAATCGAAGTAAACAATGTAACCAAAGAATACCGCCTCGGTCATATGAACAGCCTCAAGCAGACCGCACTGAACATGTTCAGCCGGCTGCGTGGCAAAGCAGCGCCAAAGCAGGAACCGTTCAAGGCTCTTGACGATATTGATTTCAAGGTCGAAGAGGGTGAGGTGCTGGGCATTATCGGCACGAATGGCGCGGGGAAGAGTACCCTGCTGAAGCTGTTAGCCCGTGTTAGCGTGCCGACAAAGGGCGACATCAAGGTTGGGGGTTCAGTAGCACCCCTCATTGAAGTGGGCGCTGGCCTGGTTGGCGACCTCACAGGGCGGGAGAATATCTATCTTAATGGATCGATCCTGGGTCTTTCCATAGCCTCCATAAAGAAAAAATTCGACGAGATTGTGGAATTCGCTGAACTTGAAGAGTTTATCGATACACCAATCAAGCGTTACAGCTCAGGCATGATGATTCGCCTGGGCTTTAGCATTGCAACCAGCGTTGACTCCGACATCCTGATCATCGACGAAGTGCTGGCGGTTGGCGATCTTGCGTTCCAGCGGAAGTGTTTTGATCGGATGGAGGAGCTTATAAAGAGACAGGGAAAGACTGTGTTGCTCGTCAGTCACAATATTCGGCAGGTGGAGCGGCTTTGTTCACGGGTGATTCTGCTGGGTCATGGAAAGGTTTTGGTTGATGATAAGCCCGAATGTGTCTGTAACCTTTATTATAAGCGAAGCGACGAAAGAATCAAGAATTCTATTCAGAAAGCTACACTTGATTCGAATAAAAATCATAGGATGACTGGCGAAGTGGAGTTGTTGGATGTATCATTAGTAGACAAAAACAAACGTCCATTGAATGAAATAAAATACAACAGTGATGTTGAGGTTTCCTTAAAAATAAAAACAAATATTGAACTGATAAAACCTATTTTCGCGTTAGGTGTTCATACAACCGACTTTCTCTATTTAGCAACTCATAGAAGCTTAGAACAAATAAAAACAGACTCGCTATCACCTGGTCTTCACAATCTTTCATGTAAAATAAATTCTTTCCCAATACTACCAGGTGCTTATTCTTTACGTATGAGTATATCATCTGGTGAGATATGTTCTACAATTTTTTATGCTGAAAACATTTTACATTTTACAGTAGTTAGTGAACGTTTGCGAAGAAGCGAGATTGCTTCCGAAGGATTCTTTCAATTTAATGCTAATTGGACCATCACATCCTAATAAACCAGCTTTCACTTTGATATTTGTCAGGTACGAACTATGTCTAATCCATTAGTTTGCATTATTATTTTAAATTATTGCTCACTGGAAGATACTTTGAAATGTATCGAAACAATCCGACAGATAGATTATCCTACCTTTCGTATCTTAGCCATCGATAATGCATCGCCGGACGGCGGTGGTAAGATACTGCAAGCACAACTCCCAGCGGCTGAGTTCATTCAGTTGCCTAAGAACACAGGTTACGCAGGTGGAAACAATGAAGGGATTAGCCGTGCATTGCAAGAAGGTGCAGACTATGTGTTTATAGTTAATCCTGATGTACGCTTGCCCCCTGACTCCATCAGATCTTATGTGGATATCATGGAAGCAGATAAAACAATTGGTGCGTTGAATCCCATTCAGCTATGTCATGATGGCAAAACTATCGATGATAAGTTCCGTCGTGGCATTTTCGAAGCTCATAAATATTCGGTGCCTGATCTAAACGCCGATAGTCCTGAACAATGGGAAGTGCGCACACTCTATGGTGCTGCGCTGATGTTTCCAGCTAAAACAGTGAAAAAGGTTGGTGGGTTTGACCCGTTATATTTCGCTTATAACGAAGAAGAGGATTTTTGCCGCCGTATCACATATCGCGGCATGCGTCTCGTAGTCACCGCAAAGGCGCCGGTGCGGCACATGCGCACGAAAGAAAGCGAGGAGGTTGATGACTTTCGGCTGTTTCTGCGCTTGAAGGGCTCATATCTATTCAAGCTAAAAGAGCCTCTAAGGTCTTTCTGGCGCTCCTTGAAGATCGTCGATAGAGATATTTGGGACGGCCTTTTGGGGCGACGCAGGCATAAATACCCTTTTGATAGCTATCCCATCCGCCGGCGGCATATCGTCAAATCGGCCCTGTGGTTGGTATGGAATCTTCAAGAGGTTAGGAAACACCGACGGATGGAGCAGCTTGGCCGATCTTATGTGTGAGTTTTCGAGACAAATCGGAATGATCTGATGGGCAAAACCAGCGTCATTATTACCTGCCACAATTACGGGCACTACCTGAGTTGGTGCATCAGTTCCATCATGCACCAGTCAAAGGGTGCAAAAGAAATTATCATCGTGAATGATAGCAGCAATGATGAAACCGAGGAGGTGGCCAAGAACTATGCCAGCGCAGTTCGGTATTTTAAATGCGGTTATGGCGATGTTCAAAAAGCAAGAAACTTCGGATTGAGCCGGGCTACCGGCGAATATGTGCTGTTCTTGGATGCGGACGATTTCCTGGACAATTATGCGCTTGAACTCATGGAACGTGAACTCGAAGCGGATGCGACTTTGAAGATAATCTATTCGGACAAATGCGTGTTCGGCAACGTCGACGTCATTGAATCGGAGGGTCTTGGCTTTTACTGGCCATCCCCGGACTTCGACATGGAAGCGCTAACATATAGCAATTTTATTTCGCTGCCAGCGCTGATTAGAAAGAAAGGCTTTCGTGGTTTTGACGAGAGGATTCGCCGCATGCAGGACTGGGACGCGTGGTTGAGCTACTTGACCAACAACGCAGACGCAAAGCGCGTTGCACAGCCGCTGTTCTACTATCGCTTCCATGGACAGAACAAGACTGTGAAAGAAAACGAATATATTGAGCGCTTGAAGATATTGGTAAAGCATAACCTATTCCAAGTCGTGGTGGCCGGAGTGTCGGCGACTCGATGGCGGGCAGACGCGGGCTTGGCTGACACGGTGGTCGTTGCGCACAGCGCGGAACGGCTTGACCCTGAAGTACTACGGCAGTTTCTTGCTCAGCACGGACGAAATATTAAGCGTTTCTTTCTTGTCGGAGAAATGCACGCATTTCGCGATGCCGGGGTGTTCGGTCAGCTAAGCGCTGCGGGCATATCC
>JAFDAE010000048.1 GCA_019314005.1 Deltaproteobacteria bacterium
AACGCGACATTTTTTCGTCAGGCAAGAAAGGCGAAAACTTTAACCGGAGGAATACATTGGGTATTTTGAGGATAGCGCTGACGCTTCACTGCGTGCCAAAGTTTGAAGCCTGACGCCGCATCACGAAAAAATGGCAGTTATGCAAAGGCCTCATTATCTTACTCCGTGCGATTCGTTATTTCAATAAGATGATATCCAAAATTGGTCTTTACCGGGCCATGAACCTTTCCCAATTCTGCACTGAAAACTACCTTATCAAACTCCGGGACCATCTGGCCGGGTGAAAACTCACCAAGAGCTCCACCTTGTTTACCCGATGGGCATTGGGAATGGCTCTCGGCCATTTTCGCAAAATCTTCCCCAGCTTCGATCTGTGACTTGAGTTCTTCGCATTTTTCCTTAGAAGACACTAAAATGTGACGCGCACTGGCTTTTGCCATTATTTTTCCTCCTTTGAATTAATGAGCTATCAAAAAATCTCGGTGAGACCTTTGAATAACGCGACATTTTTTCGTCAGGCAAGGAAGGCGAAAACTTTAACCGGAAGAATACATTGGGTATTTTGAGGATTAAAGTGTGAAGCCTGACACCGCATCACGGAAAAATGGCAGTTATTCAAAGGTCTCTCGCTTATAACAAAACAAGCGAGTCCCCTACAAGGAGACTCGCTTTTTATTTGTACTTATATTGAGGCAATTGCAAAACGTCCTCTTTTGAAACTGCCTCATATTGAATGGAAATTATACGCTGTTAGTCTCTCCCCGTATATTTCGCGTATACCATAGCAGTTGTCCGGTAAAGGAGATGAGCCAACTTGGAATAGGGAAGATAAATAAACAGGCAGAACACACATAACAGATGCGCAAAATACATAGGATAGGCAAGTACTGCTATGTCTGCCAGACGTAGCATCTGTGACAGGATTCCGGTTATGGTAACCGCATAGATGACCCCAATCAGCGACCAATCAGAATAACTGCTTCCACTCGCCCCCGGATCATCTGCGTCGGTCATCCGGTTTCGAATGACCAATGTCATTCCAATGAACAGGATGATGGCGCTGAAGTTTGCAAGGAGTTTCACAGGCCCTACCATTGAAAAGGGTGTCTCGATATGGAAGATATAGTGCCCGACCATCACGACATTAGTCACAATGAAGAGGCCCACAAACCCGTAAAATATGCCAAGATGGGCAGTATACCTGTCTCTGTTCGAGCCGCATTTCTTAAATCTGACATGCGTAAGGATATCCGACACTACAGGCAGAATATACATTTTAACGAAATGGGGAAGCGGTGGTGTAAGGTATCGCTTTGTCCCCTGTTTGGCATCGGCGTCTACAAGCGACTTCCAGAAATTCATAACCCCTTTAAACGCGAAAAACGCCATCAAGAAAGCAGTCGGCACAAACACTGTATCTACATACATAACAGGAAGCAACTTGGAGAAAACCACTTCTCCTGCCGGGATATTAAGGTGCCCGGTAACGCTCAGGATCAGAAAAAATAATACCGCCGGCACGATAAACAACAAGGGCAGATATTTTTTCTCTGCCACTATATTTCCGAGAAACTTCGGGAATGCATTCTCCCTGATGGCCATGTTTCTGATTGCCGCCAAAACGTCCCCTGGCTTTGCCCCCCTGGGACAGTATAGGGAACAGTCATTGCATTGATGACACAGCCACACATCAGGATTCGCGGCCAGCTTGTCTTTCAACCCCCATCCTGCCCATATCATCTCTTTCCTCGGAAACGGTTTGGAATCAGGAGCCAGGGGGCATGCCACTGAACAATTAGCGCACTGCATGCACTTTTTCAGGGTATCCCCTCCCGACTTTTTCAATGCTTTGATAAAGTCAAGATCAGGCTCCACTGTTGTCACTGTTTTTGCAGACTCTGCCGCCATATTCATACCTCCTTAGAAACCTTTGAACGGATTAGGACCAACCTCGTCGATTGCTTCCATAAATGTATTTATTATATCAGGGATCTTGTCATAGTCTGTTATGGAGACCTGCTTAAGTTCAACCCTTTCAGGCTCCAGGGCCAGACTCTTCAGGGTTTCAGCCACGTTCTCCATCCTCCGGTCACAGAGTTCACTCCCTTTGACAAAATGGCACTGATAATCATCGCCAAATTGACATCCCAACAGAAGAATACCGTCAAGACCGCTCGACAGGGCATCTTTGATCCACACCGTGTTAACCGATCCCAGACATCTTACCGGAATAAAACGCACGTAGGGTGAATACTTCAGGCGATTCATACCTGCCATATCTAGAGCGGGATACGCATCGTTTTCACATACAAGCACGATCACTCTGAGCGGAACCGGATCGTAGTCATCTTCGGTCGGCACCTCTATCGCCTTGATCATTGACCCTATCATATCAATATTATAATCAGCAAAACCGATAATTCGTTCCGGACACGCACCCATACAGGTACCACACCTTCGGCACCGTGCCGGGTTCGGTTTTGGGGTGCCCTTTTCATCATCATCAAGCGCGCCAAAGGGGCACTCTTCCGTGCACCGCTTGCATTGTGTGCATCTCTGGAAGAAAAAATCGGGATATGTCAAATCACCCGATCTGGGATGTACTGACACGCCCCGGTTCACCGACTCCACACACTGAATCGCCTTTAACGCGGCGCCTGTAGCGTCCTCTACACAGTCAGCCATTGTAAGAGTCTGCCGCACACAGCCCGCGGCATAGATCCCTGTCCTTTGAGTTTCATACGGAAAGCAGATAAAGTTTGAATCAGCGTATCCGTCAAACTGACCGATATCACGAAATCCCGGCCCCTGGCGATATGCCAGGTTCACAATCGCGTCGTCTCGTGTTGTCGGGACCATGCCTGTGGCCAGCACCGCCATGTCAACATTTATTCTTATCTTTTCACCAAGGAGGTTGTTATCCACCTCTACCGCAAGGCTTCCGTCACCCTCTTCAGTGATAGAAGTAATGCTCCCCTTTGTGAGGAATATCCCATCATCCTGCTGCATACTCTTGTAAAAGTTCTCATAGAGCCCAGGCGTTCTCATGTGTTGATAAATCACATAGGCTTTTGCGTCAGGACTGTCTTCCCGGACATACTTTGCCTGCTTTAAGGCCACAAGACTGGTGACCGAAGATGCAAATGGAAAGTCGCTGTCGTCATCGCCGTTCGGATTTTGAATAAAGACTACACTCTTAACCTCTTTGCCGTCAGAAGGTCGGGTAATTCGTCCTTTTGCGGCAAGATCTTCCATCATGACATTGGTGATAACATTCTGGTACTTTCCAAACCCGAGGTTTTCAAACTCGGACGCGTCGTAAGGCTTCCATCCGGTGGACAGGATAACAGCGCCAAATTTTTCTCCGTTTGGATCGAATGTCAGGATGTCAGCTCTCCCCTTATTGAGCTCGTTATATAGTTCGTCAGTCTGCTCCTTGGTGAGTTCCTTGCCCTCTTCATCATGCGTCTGCGTGACTAACTGAGGCACATCAAATTCAATAGTCTCACCCGGTTTTTTCAATGTCACTGTAAAATCCCCGGGCTCACCGGCAATCCTGGCAACCACGGTATTGGTCTTAATCTCAATTTTCGAATGCGACTCAACCGCCTTGATCTTTTCCTGGATGTTTGGGGCTTCCAAGTCCGTAAATGGATTAGACATTGGAATTTGTTTGCGCAGCTTGGCTGCATACCCGCCGAGAGAGGATTCTTTTTCCACAATGGTTACTTCATACCCTGTGTTGGCTGCCTCAATGGCTGCTGTCAGGCCGCTGATCCCGCCGCCCATGACCAGTATCTTCTTGCTTACGGTCTCAAGGAGGTATGGTTCGGGAAGTTCAGACTTTTGCGCCTTTACAATACCCATGCGGAGGTAATCTTCCGCGATAAACTGTGTATGCAAATTAACGCCTTCCTTGAGATCCGACTCCGCCTCTGATGCTTCCGCGTCCTCTCCCGCTTCCACAGGAGCCAAGTCGTGGCACCAAACGACCTGTTCTCTCAGGTTAACTCTCTCAACAATCTTATCCGGACCAAAATCAAACACGTCCTGATTGACTCGAGGGGAACATCCCGCCACTATAATAGCATTGACACCTTCTCCCTCAATGTCCTTTTTTATCAGGTCTACGCCCTCCGGACCACAGCAAAAGCCGTGCGTCTTGCAGATCTCCACATTGTATTCCTTCTGTGGCAGCTTAGACAGTCTCTCTATATCAAGGGCGTCTCCGATCCCACAGCCCGTGCATATATATACTCCGTATTTCTTGTCCATTTAGTTACCTCCTCACCAAAGTTTGAATGGCCTTAAGCGCTGTTCCGGTAGCATTTTGTGCGGACGCCATAACATCAGCCGGTTTCTTGGCACACCCAGCCGCGAAGATCCCCCCTTTTTCAAGGTCGGCAATAATAAATCCGTCTTCATTATAAGTTATATCACCTGAAATCTTTGTCTCCGCTCCTGTAGGCATCATACCGGTAGCAAGTACCGCCATATCAACTTCCTGCCGCATCTTTTCCCCTGTCAATGCATTTTCTGCAATAATTATCACACCTGTCGAACCTTCCTCGATCTCAGCCACCTTTCCCTTAATGAAAAAGACATTCTTGTCTTCCTTGACCTTTTTGTAAAACTTCTCATACCGATCACCAGGCGACCTAATATCAATATAAAAAATGTAAATTTTTGCGTCAGGATACTGTTCCCTGATATAGGTGGCCTGCTTCAACGAGGCCATACAGCAGATATATGAACAATACGGAAGATGATTTTCATCTCTGGAGCCGGCGCATTGAGCAAAGGCAACGCTTGATATCCCCCCGCCTGACGGGCGTGCTATCTTGCCCTTGGTAGGCCCGTTGGGCGCGGCCAACCTTTCCATCATCATGTTGGTTATTACGTTCTTAAGCTGTCCAAATCCGAGCTTGTCGAGTTTTGTGGCATCGTACGGCTTCCAGCCCGTTGCGATCACAACAGAACCAACTTTCAGATCAAACGTTTTCGGCCCCATGCTCAGGTCAATAGCATTGTAGCTACAAGCATCGACACATTTTGCACATTCATCCTTCTTACAGACCGAGTCATCAATAACGTATTTCATCGGGAATGACATCTCATGAGGCCTGTAAATAGCCTTTGTCTTACTCATCCCAAGATCGAATTCACTCTCCCTTTCGACCGGGCATGCATCCACGCAATCGTTGCAGGCCGTACAATTCGCGTTCACGTACCGGGGATTCTGTTTGACCGCGACATCGTAATTGCCCGGGCTCCCCGAAATCTTTTCAACTTCGCACAAAGTATAAAATTTGATTTTCCGGTTGTTTTTAATTCTCTTAAAATTGATTTCAAGCCCGCAACTTGGAGGACATAGCTTGGGAAAGTATTTATTCAACTGGGCAACCCTTCCACCAAGATACGGATTCTTTTCGACCAAATATACCTCATATCCTACTTCTGCCGCTTCCAGGGCCGTAGTCAAACCGCTGATCCCGCCGCCAACGACCAAGATGCTCCCCGAAGTCATACCTTTTTCGTCTGCCATGCCATTCCTCCGTGGTTAGTTTTTTAGATCCAAATTGCAGTGGTCTATAGCATAGCTACCGCCGGGTAACCATCTTACAGAACACTGCGATTAGGGGGGTGTTGAGCAGTAACAACTGCTTCATTGAAAAAAGAAGGTAATAAAAACCTCCGGACGCTTTTGGGCGTCCGGAGGTTTTATCATTGAAGAACAAAAACAAACAATCCCTTACGCAGGAATAATATTTATCAGTTCGACCTTCTTAAATTCCAACTCTTGGGTTTCCGGATTGAACTTGGAGTTAACAAAGCACTTCCAGTTCTCCTCGTCGACCGTCGGATGGTCGGAACGATAGTAGAAGCCAGGATATCTGGATTCTTGTCTGTAGTTAATGTGACCTACGTGCATCTCAGCCGTCCAGATGCGGTGATGCATCTCCCAGCACCTCATGAGTTCATGGAGGTCGCCGGCAGCCATCTTCTCAGCATCTTCACGCAGCACCTTCAGTCCGTCCAGACAGATCTTAAGAAGCGCGCCGCTGGTCATGTAGTAGACCGTCTGGCCAGCGCCATATTCGTCGGTAAGCTTCATCAGACGCATGCTCAGTCCATCCGGCTTGATGAAATTCGGGTTGACGGAAACATCCGTGGTGTAGCTGGCGTGCTCCAGATAGTGTTTTACCGGCTTATATACTATGTCCGCCAGTTCCTGAGCGCTCTGCTTCAGGGCTGGGGCAAAGTCGGCGTTGTCTCGGATGTATCTGGCCATCATTTTAGCACAAGTACGCCCTTCAGCATGCGATCCTGAAGAGAACTTGTGCCCAGAGGCGCCAACACCGTCACCAGACGTGAACAGGCCGTTTACGGTCGTCATACGGTTGTAGCCCCACTTGTATGCGTCCGGTACCCAGTCCTCATTAGGACCACTAACCCAGATACCGCAGCAACCGGAATGGGAACCAAGGAGATACGGCTCAGTAGGCATAATCTCGGAAGATTTCTTTTCCGGCTCGGTGTCCGTAGCGGCCCACAGGCCTGCCTGACCAACCGACATGTCGAGGAAGTCTTCCCATGCCTCGGCTTCAAGGTGCTTCATCTGCTTCTTGTCCATCTCCTTTGCCAGGTTTGCTAAAGCCGTCGGCGTGTCCATCATGATAGGACCGCGTCCTTCTTTCATCTCAAAGAGCATGAGATGGTTGCGGAGACAGGTAGGCGTTACAGCAGAGCTTCCATACGGCTCATACTTGGCCAGCTCCGCCTTTGCTCTGTCTGTGGCCACATAGTTTTCACCCAGACCGTTCGCGACCTTGGCCTTGAACAGAAGGAACCATGCGCCAACCGGGCCATAACCGTCTTTGAATCGAGACGGCGTGAAGCGGTTCTCCATCATGGTCATCTCAGCGCCGACTTCCATACACATGGTGTAGGTGGAACCAGCATTCCATACCGGATACCATGCACGGCCTTTACCCTCACCGGTAGAACGCGGACGATAGACGTTAACCGCGCCACCGGCGGCAACCATCATGGTTTTGCACTTGATTACATATACTTTGTTTTCACGTGTGCTGAACCCAACAGCGCCGGCGATTGTGTTTTCCTTGTTGGCATCGAGGAGGAGTTTTACGATAAATATTCTCTCAAGGATGTTCTCTTCGCCAAGCGCCTTTTTGGCTGCCTCAGCCACGATGCACTTGTAGGACTCGCCATTGATCATGATCTGCCATTTACCGGTACGTACCGGCTGGCCGCCGTCTCTTAAGGACTTTCCTTCGTCGCCTTTCACTTTCCAGACGGGAAGTCCCCATTCCTCAAACAGCTTTACAGAGTCATCAACGTGCCTGCCGAGGTCGTAGATGAGGTCCTCGCGCACAACACCCATAAGGTCGTTGCGAACCATTCTGACGTAGTCAGCAGGATCGTTGTCGCCAAGATAGGTGTTGATAGCGGAAAGCCCCTGAGCAACCGCGCCGCTTCTTTCCATTGAGGCCTTGTCGCACAGCAGAACGCTTGCGTTCGGAGCCCATTTCTTTATCTCAAACGCGGTCCCGCAGGCAGCCATACCGCCACCGACAATCAGAATATCGACTTCCTTTTCTACAATTTCAGGATTTGCTACCGCAGGAAGCTCACCCATAGGTTTATTCGGTATTGCCATAACTTACCCTCCTTAAAAAATTCTTATATTCTTAAATGTTATGTCCTTGTCCGTGTTGTTAGCCTGACTACGGAGTCCGCATCGTATAGCCTGAAGACTCTTCATTGAACAGCAATTCGCTGTCAAGATCTTTGCCCGTGCCATCTGCTTCATTATAAGCATTGGCAGCGCCTTCTGCCGTAGTCCGGATGGGGAACTTAAAGCGTTTGAGGGTTCCGTTTCTGAATTTGATCGTCCACATAATAGAATCTGAACTTCTCATAGGAACAACGCTGCCGCCTAGAGGCACGAAATCCGAATAACCTCTAACCTCGATGGCGCCTTGCGGGCAAATCTTTACACAGGAATAGCATTCCCAGCAAGCGTCCGGCTCTTGATTATAAGCCTTCATCGCATTGGCATCCAATACCATCAGGTCATTGGGGCATATGTACATGCAAGCAGTTTTGTCCCCGCCCTTGCAGCCGTCACATTTTTCATCAATTACAAAGCTTGGCATAAACTTACCTCCTAAAAATATTTACTTTCAAAAAAAGAACTTAAAAAATCTACTATCCTACCAAAAATTTATTACCTAACTTAGCGTAGCCTTTCCCACCCCCCTTCAAAGTAAAGTCTTACCTCGTACCCCAAAAGCATTAATCTTCTTAATTTCTCGGGTGAATATATAATGAACCTATTGAAAAAAATTTCACAAAATAGCGGTAAAAAAACTCTTGTAAGGCATTAATTTGTCTTAGAAATTAATATAGACACCTTTAAATACTATGAAATAGGATGTCCTTATAACATTACCAAACAGGCTTGTCAAGGCATTTTTGGGAAGGAAAGGAAGGAAATATATTGACATTATGGTTCAAAATGATACACACATTCGGTGTTCAGAACAACAAATATAGCATACCTTAAATTATGCCAAAACACAATTAAATAAAATATTTTTTTCTGTACAACATCACAAACAAGAATGGAAACAACGGAACAAATTCAAAGACTAACAGCTGATGATACTTTTACCTTTTTGTGCCATAAAGGTGTTAAGTGTTTCACCCACTGTTGCCGCGATCTTGATATTGTTCTTACTCCCTACGATATTATTAGACTCAAACTGCGATTGGGGATCTCGTCCGGGGAGTTCCTTACAAAATATACAACCTCCCATATAGGACCACAGTCCGGTCTCCCCATTGTTAACCTTAAGATGGAAAATAATGCAAAACGGAATTGCTCCTTTGTAACCGCTGAAGGATGCGCTGTGTACAGTGACAGGCCCGGCGCCTGTCGCAGCTATCCCCTGGGGAGGGTTGCAGTAAGAAGAGGGGAGACACAGGAACAGGAAGAGTTCTTCGTCCTTGTCAGGGAGCCGCACTGCCTTGGTTTTAATGAAGGGCGAGAATGGAAGGCAAAAGACTGGGTCAAAGATCAGGAAATTGATACGTACAATAAAATGAACGATCTGTTGATGGAGGTTATATCCACCAAGAACCGTTCCGGGAACCAACCATTGAGCAAGAGTCATCAGGAAATATTCTACACAGCCTGTTATGACATTGACAAATTCAGAAAGGTAGTATCAGAAGAAAGTTTTGCCGGTACCTACTGCATCGAACCCGCTGTTATCGAAAAAGTGAAAGCAGATGAAATAGCCCTGATGCAATTTTCTCTAAGATGGCTGGCCAAACGATTGATGATTGAAGATTGAAGATTGTTGGGCCTTTATTAAAAGAACCAGACGATTCATGATTGACGATTGAGAAGTGAAGGTTAAGGAAATAATAAATAGTCATCCATCATTATTTCAATCGTCAATCGTCAATCGCAAATGGAGTTTATAAATGAAGGGTAAAGTCGCCCTGGTATTAGGCGCTGTTAAAGGAATCGGAAGGGGAGTCGGGCTTGCCCTGGCAAAAGAGGGTGTTGGGGTCGCTCTTACCTATTATGACTGGGAAGAGCACGTTAAAGATATGGAAGAGGCTTTTGCGTCTGCCGACAGTGAACACCTTATAATAAAGACAGACTTGACCGAACCGGTACAAATTCGATCACTTATAGATAAAACGATCCAAAAATTCGGGCGCATAGATATCTTGATCAACAATATTGAACGGGGAGGCTGGCCTGTTGTACACGGCCCTTACACCCCCGAACAATGGGAGCTTGAAGTGGCTGCCACCCTCAAGGCCAAGTGGTGGGTATACCATTACTGCCTCCCCCATCTTAAGGCGTCGGGGGCTGGGGTTGTTATAAATATCTCTTCCATTGCAGGTGTTGTTGGACGCGCCGGTCCCGCGGGGAGGATATTCAATGATGCATATTCCGCGGCAAACCGCGGCATATCAGCGTTTACCGAGATATGGGCGAGAGAGGCCGCACCCACGGTCAGGGTCAATGAAATAATGCTCGGCGTCTTCGAAACACGCCATGGCCCGAATACCCGGGGCTGGGAGCTGCTAACAGAAACCCAGCAACAGGAAGTCATTGATCATACTTTATTAAAACGGGTTGGCACTATTGACGATATAGTAAAAGTGGTTATGTTTGTTATTAAAGACGCGCCATTTATGACCGGAAGCGTTCTAAGGATCGACGGAGGTTATCTTTTAGGCGGGGAGTTTATGGAGCCGCAGCCTGAGGGAGTCTTATAAAGGAGGTAACTGCTTAGGTTCAAAGTTCAGGGGTTCAAGGTTAAACTGATGAAAGAGAAGCTATACGAATGCGGAATTCATCGAACCGTGAACCGTGAACCTAACAAACCTGGGTAGTTACTATAGGAGAAAAAATGAACAAGCAAACCAAGCCCCCCATCTGTCCCCACTGTGGTCAAGAAATGAAGAAGTGGGCGACACCCCAATTTAATTTTTCAGATGGCCTCGGCTGGGGGGGGCCATTTCTTTATGTCTGTTTCAACGATGAATGTCCCCTGTATGTTGAGGGCTGGGAGAGCATGATGGAACATTATGGCCAGGTCGCATCATATAGGTGCATGTGCGATCCTGATACGGGAACAATAGAATGCCTCCCAGTGCTTTCTCCTTAT
>JAFDAE010000049.1 GCA_019314005.1 Deltaproteobacteria bacterium
AATACCCCCATTTCTGACATAGATAGGAATGTAATTATCCAAATCCGTTCCGGGCAAAGTTTCCGGGATACTGTAACGCAACTCACGGACTCGGGATTATTACATAATTCCAAAAAATTCAGGCTCCTTGCCCGCATTAGAAGATTAGACACAAAAATACAGGCAGGAGAGTATAGCCTCTCCTTCCGTATAACTCCAAATGAGCTTCTGGACAACTTAAGCACAGGAAAGACAATTCTTTATAGCGTTACAATACCTGAAGGGTATAACGTGTACCAGATCGGGGAGCTACTGGAAAATAAAAAGATTCTGGATAGTGAAGTGTTTGTTGCAGCAGCTCTGTCTTCCGCGCTGGCCCGAAAAGGAGGTATTGAGGGGAACTCGTTTGAAGGATATCTTTTCCCTGATACCTATCGATTCCCCAAAGTTATAGATGCTGATACAGTGCTAAAAACTATGACAAACCGGTTCCGTGAAGTCTTTATTCCGGAATGGGGAAAAAGATCTGATGCGATACGATTCTCACTCCATGAGGTAGTTACTCTTGCCTCAATTGTAGAAAAAGAGACAGGCGATCCATGAGGTAGTTACTCTTGCCTCAATTGTAGAAAAAGAGACAGGCGACCCTGCGGAAAGACCACTTATCGCGGCAGTTTTTTTGAATCGTCTGAAGCGTGGCATGCGTCTTGAGAGCGACCCCACGGTTATATACGGTATAGAGGATTTTGACGGGAACCTAACCCGTAAACACCTCGTAACATATACACCTTACAATACTTACAGAATTAAAGGCCTACCCCCCGGGCCTATTTCCAATCCAGGGTTAGACTCATTAAAATCAATCCTCAACCCGGAAGATAAACCACATCTCTATTTTGTCTCCAAAAACAACGGCACCCACCACTTTTCCCGGACTATAAAAGAACACAATAGGGCGGTCAGGAAGTATCAGAAACTTAGATAATGTCCAATTCAGCAACACCCCAAGTTCCCTCTCTGAGAATAACTAAGCTCCTTAAAAAAGAAAAAAGCTGTTAAAGATAGTAACCTTCAACAGCCTTTGGTTTTAATTCGATAGTTATTTACTTACCTATGCCCGTCCCGGGTTCCCCCCTGGCCCCGGGAAACGCCCAGGACATGTTTCGGACCTAATGTCTTGATTTATTCAAGTTATAATCCAATGAGCGTTATATTTGTCCATGTTCTTTTTATTTTTGCCTTGACAGGAGGATATAGGATTGTCCCCTATTGCCCCGTTATTGCGCCAATAGAATAAAGAATTTGCTTTTTTAAAGCTAATCGTCCTATAATACAAGGTATATAATACTATTGATTGATACAATGCTTACCAAGCAGCGGATGAAAGAACTCGTTGTTGGTAAAGAAAATGTATAATTAAGGAGATAACCACATGCAAACCGAAAATATAAAACAGGAAGCCTACCGTCTGTTGGAGAAACTGCCTGATAAAGCTACATGGGATGATTTGATGTATCAGATCTATGTACGACAGACCATTGAAGCGGGGATAAAAGACAGTGATGAGGGCCGCACTGTGGATGTCAAGGAAGTGCGCAAAAGATTTGGATTGACCAAGTGAGAGTTCACTGGACTGAGAACGCCGTAGACCATCTTGTCAATATTTACGAATACATCGGCCTCAATTCTCCTACTTATGCCAAACGGATGGTGGATAGAATCACCCGACGTTCTGTGCAAATTGCCGATCAAGCCTATTCAGGACGAAAAGTGCCGGAGTATGACGCAGAAGATATCCGTGAGCTGATAGAAAAACCGTATCGCATCATTTACAGAGTCAAGCAGGATCAGATTGACGTGTTGGCCGTTATTCATGGAGCCCGTCTCCTGCCCAATGATCTATAAGAATACCCAATCACCGGGCGCAGGCCATCTGATAATTTATGTTATGTAATCGGACACGCAAAAAAGCCGTGTCCCGCTGATAGCGGAACTTTTGCAGCCTCTTTAACATTGACAATTATCAAACAGCCTGCTCCCTATTCCCCCGACCACCCCGACCACCCACCCCGTAAAAATGAAGAAGGCGGTTAAGAAAAAAACTCAACCGCCTTCTGGTATGCTGAAAACTTAATATTTAAGACCCGGACCTACTACTGGCCCTTTTTGTTGGTGGCGATGCAGGGAATCGATGGGATGTATAATGATATCAATAAGATGTTGATTTTATTGAATGCGGAAAGTGCAGAATGAGGCAAATTGTGACATATTAGTGAGGCCGCTTGCACCCTGGGATTGCTACCAGTGGCAATCTGTCTGGCTATGAATAATTCTGAATTGTGACATACTAGCGGAGCCACTCGCACCCTGGGTGCACACCTAAAGGGGGCTTATAGTGTATCCTGTAGGCCCTTTTTTATACTTCTCGTCACAACATGATTTCCTGCCACACCTTAATTGGTAATATCCTTGACCTAAAATAATGTCTTATGATACCTTTTTAAGGTATTTTTGACTTGACATTTAGAATTTTTTTCCGATAATAAGTTTATGTATATGTAAACACATGCGACAAAGAGAAGCGTCTATTCAGATTTGTGAGGGAAATCAAAAATCAATAGAAGCGGCTATACGTTCTAATGGATCAACTCCCGCTATTGAATACTATCAGAATCTTCCGACTCGGGACCAAGCGAAGTTTTTGAAATTGTTTGAACGCATGGCAGAAAAAGGCCAAATTTTCAATCCTGAAAAATTTAAACTCCTTGAAGATGGTATTTTTGAATTCAAGGCCAAGCCATATAGAATTTTATGTTTCATGACCAAAGATAAAAAAGTTGTCCTTACCAATGGTTTTGAAAAACAGTCACGAAAAACAAAAAGTAAGTATTTAAACTTGGCTAAAACTATTAGAGAAGAATATTTGCAAGTACGATAAGAGAGGAATGGCCAACATGAAGTACGGAAAATACTTTTCAAAGCAAGTGAAAGATCCTGAATTCTTGAAAGCCCTTGCCCGTGAAGGGCTGATAATAGATATTCAGGAAGAAATCTGCAGGCTGATGGAAGAAAATAATATTTCACGAGTTGAACTGGCAAAAAGGATGGGTAAAACCAAAGGGTTCATAACCCAAATATTAAACAGCGGCCGGAATCTTACTCTTCGTACTGTTGCCGACGTATTTACTGCGTTGCAAGCCGAAGTAAGTATTAAGGCACGGGTAAAACTGATAGAAGTTCCCAAAGCTAAGGTTTATGAACTCCCTGGAGCTAAGATACGCTTGAAACGTCCCGAAAAATACGTCTATAAGGAAAAATATGATACCTACGAAGAACCGTGTGGACTCGCCAATATCGCTTAAGTTAGTATCGACTCGAATTCAAAAACTGCACTTCGAAATACTTGAGGAGGTTACAAGTGAGAATATCGTCGATCTTAAGGTCTCCTTAGGTCATGCGTTTAAGTATAATCGCAAGAAAAAGCAATTGTTCGTTCTGTTGGCTGTTAATGTTTCGGGTGAAGAAGCTCCCTTCAAAATCAATGCGGAACTTGAAGGTTATTTCCTTCTAAATAGACAGGCGACAAAAAAAGTAGTGACACCATTCGCTGAAATTAACTGTTCAGCAATATTATTCCCTTATGTAAGAGAAACCATAGCGGAAATAACACGAAGAGCTGGATTTGAACCATTTCATTTGGATTCAGTCAATTTTGTCGAATTCTTCAAGAAGTTGCGTGAGGCAGACGCGCAACAAAACAAATCCGAAAAATAAGCCATAATCCCCACACCACAACAACAATTGCACGCCTTATCAGATCCTGGAAAACCTTTTGTCCATGTTCCCCTTTCGGCAACGTTTGATCACGTCTTGCGTATATGATAGACTGACATATAATAACCTGGGTCACCAAACACATAAAGAAAATATTGTAAAACTCTAACCAGTTTCCGGGGATAGGGTGAGCTCCCCGATAAGCCGGATATCCTGGCCGGTTTCCCCGGACCCACTACCAGGCCGTTACAGGAGGCGGGAACAAATGACCAATTCAGGATTGCAAACGACTACCCTGCCAACAAGCAACCTTCCTCAAGACCTGATACAATACACAAAATATAAATGGGAGTTCTTAAGAAGAAACCAAAGATATATAGATGGCTGGGAAAAACTACAAAAGATTTTAGAGAACAAATACGGCGAGTGGAGGCCCCCGAATGGCGAACTGACCAACGAGGAAGTTGATTTTTGCATTAAATGGAAAATGTCACATCCGTTTGCCCCAGATGTTAGTTGTGATCAACTTGAAAGGGTCGCCGAGGCAGGGAAACTCGACACTTATGCATTACTATATCATTGGCTTTATCCAGCATGCTCATCCGGCCGACCTTTTACAATAGTGGGTGAAAAAGAGATATGGGATACTTTGGGTTCGGAGAATGGTGCTACGCCGCAGTATACCATACCACTTGAGGCTGCAACTAAACTCGCTAATACAGGAAAATTGACGGTAGAGGTTGATCTGAATTATTCCAAAAACAGACCAATGAAAGAGTTCAAAATTCTGATAGACGAATGGAAAACATCCTATGAACACGCATACTTAAGACATTTGCATATGAGCTTTATGACAAATCACAACACTCCTATTGATGACAATTTAAAGCAACAGTTCAAAAAAATATGTGAACAGGACCTAAAAAAAAGACAAAGAAAATATAGAAAGAAATATCATTTCGATAACTTTGACACATACCTTCAAGTCTACGACTTAAAGCAGGAAGGTAAGTCATGGGCAAAAATCACATCAACTCTTAATTTAAACAGTGTTCAAACAGCGCGGAATCATTATAATGCAGCGTGTGAGATGATTGAGAAGGGGGTGGACCTCTATGTTAAATAGAGTCAATGCGCTATATTAACAATGTTTGAATAGCTACTCCACATAAGTTATCAATAGTTTACCTTAGTTTTTTGTCTTATCTATATACCCAGACTGTTTGACAGTTCTGGGTTTTTTTATGCCCACATCTCTCTTCATGGAGGCTTTTATGAACCAGAATCTCTTAACCGTTGATGAGCTTTCCCAACAATTGAAGGCCCCCAAATCCTGGCTATACTTCAGGACACGGCAGACCGGCCCCAGGGCCATTCCCCGAATCAAAGTGGGGAAATACCTTCGCTTTAACCTTGATGACGTTATGAACTGGCTGAAGGAGCGGCAAAACAATGATGCTGGATGTTGACCTTGTCTCCATTGCTGGTGTTGTTCTTATCTTTGCCTATGCTGTAAAAACGGCGTGTGTTCGAAAAAGGACACCTTCTCTATCGGATGCTATTACGATCTTTCTGTCTTCCACTGGAATTCTTGCTGGGCTAAAGGTATGTTTCATTGCGGCTGTGGATCCAATATTTCAGCAGACCTTCGATGATGAACGTACTTTTTTCTTTATGGGAGGCATAGCGGTCATTTGGGTATCGGTGGATACGCTCATTAAGAGGTTCCGAACCGATTAAGCGCAAGTTGACATAGCAACTTCGACGCACCAGATCACCGGATACACGGGGCTATAGGATGTCCCCGATGCTCCTTAGGTAGGATAAAAAATGCCGGTTAGCGAATGCTAACCGGCTGATTATTTTTATGGTGGCGATGCAGGGATTTGAACCCCGGACACTACGGATATGAGCCGTATGCTCTAACCGACTGAGCTACATCGCCACAAGCTTGAATTAATCCTTTGCCTCTGCTGCTTGTTCGTTTTCCAGGAGACGTTCAGGGTGAGTATGTATAGCAGAAGTACTTGGAGTTTGCAAGGGGGTTGGTTCCTTTGGGGCAGCCACTCCACGTCCGAAAATCTTTTGATTAATCTCCGTGACAAACTCATTTATTGTCGGCATTACCGTATCCATCCCCTTGCTCTGATTATAGATAGTCACGGCAGGGACCTGGTTTTGAATATCAACCAGTCTTCCGTCTATGCTGATATTCTCCCCAATGACGGTCAAACTACCAAACAGTACGTAATGCGCCTCTAACTTTTCTCCGATGGAACGGGCGCTTTTTTCATCTATCTCACCGGATATCCCCTTTAACGCCTCTTGTGTTCTATACTTATCGACAACGATTACCTTTCCTTCCCAAGCCAATCGTGAAGTAAGCATATCGCTAAGGCCTTCTCTCAAATAGGTCAAGTCCTCGGCAGCGTTTATCTTAAAAGGCAAAATAACAACCTTTGAAGGTGGGCCGGCCAGTGAATGGCCAATATGCGCCAAAAGGAGCCAGGCAAACCCCACCAGGAGAATGATATATATTTGACAAACTCGTTTTTTCATAGTTATAGAGACTCCGATTTGGGAAATGTTCTTTATACAATCGCATGTGAAGCTCAGTCAAGGAGAAATGAATCAAAAATATCTTATTTTAAATAATAGGCAAACCTATTTGCCTACATAGGAGGCTGTCCGAGAATTCTGATCCTACTGCATAAAGAGTGAGAAACGGCCCAAATTTCCGCAAGTTTTCGTCAAATAGGCCTGCTATTCTCCTCAAACTTGCAAAAATTTTGTCTCGTTCTCACTCTTTTTCGTTACGGACATAATTCTCGGACAGCCTCCTAAAGCATTGACGATAGATTCACGAAGTGTTATAAATCAAAAGGTTTATAGGAGAGACCTTTGCAAAACGTGACATTTTTTCGTCAGGCAAGGAAGGCGAGAATTTTAACCGGAGGAATACATTAGGTATTTCGAGGATTAAAATTTGAAGTCTGACGCCGCATCACGGAAAAATGGCAGTTTTGCAAAGGTCTCCAGGAGGGATGGCCGAGTGGTTGAAGGCGGCGGTCTTGAAAACCGTTGAGCGAAAGCTCCGTGGGTTCGAATCCTACTCCCTCCGCCAGGAAAAATAGTAGCGATATCTTTGAAAAATGGCAGTTTTTCAAGGGTCTCGTAGAATCGCGGAGAGATGGCCGAGCTGGCTGAAGGCGCTCGCCTGCTAAGCGAGTGTAGGGGGAAACTTCTACCGAGGGTTCGAATCCCTCTCTCTCCGCCATACTTTCTCCATTACTCCTGATAACTACTCAAGGCTGAACCAATAGACTCTGACCACGTCCAAAGGACGTGGCTTTTCAGTTTTAAAGCAAATTCGGGCGCGTATGAACTCAATAAATAAGACCGTCTCATTAAATGAAAGTCCTGACTGCGAAATAGTAGAAATCGTTGAGGCGAACACAGACGAAGTAACCGCGATCGTATCTGTACATCTTTCAGATGAGCAGTCGGATTACTACAATCGAAATAGGGAATACCTGACCACGGATCTGCACAGCACAAAGGCAAGGCTCGGTATCAATCAGGAAAAGCTTGATGATTTTGTATTTGAAGGGAATAAGATATCGTACACGGCGAGGTTCTGGTTCTATATTCCGGAATACTCTTCGGGGCTTACCATAGATCAACTCATGTCCCCCGGTCTCAAGGTCGGGAAGATCTATTTGAAAAATCCAAAATTAAAATATAGCGCCTCGGAATTGATCAACCTGATCTGCAACCGAACCATTATTGTGCCTAAAGGGACAAAGGTATTGGAAGAAGGGATACTCTCAGTGCCGGTAATGCCCTTTATCCATTTGCCGAATCCCAAGGTCCTCAGTGCTGACTATCTTAAGGCCGCAGTGATGAAAGTGATCCCCCGCGAGGACCTCTATTTTGCCCAGCCCGAACAGAGCGTGGACCAGGTTGTTATCCCTTCAGGAAACGGTGTTATATCGCACACAACCCTCTTTACGCAAAGCAATGAGATCTATATCCTTGATGCCGAGCACACCGACGCGCGGGTAGGTAGCAAACATACCAACGGAATTATCTACCTCGAATTCATAGGCGGCAAAAAAGATGTTGTTAAGGAAGAAATCCATATAGAGGTCTTCAAACCAGCGCCTTTTCAGAGCGCCGACAAAAGAGCATTCTACATTGACCTACACTCCTCTGCCCTCGACACACTATATAAGAAAGATCGCCTCAATAATGGCAATATCGCGATAGACAACAATGGCAAAAAGGAAAGGATAGTCAATTGTGCCGGGAAAAAATTCGATTACTTGTTAAAGTCGCTTAAGCCGAATTCCTCTTTAATATTACAAAATTTTCCGAACCGCCTCCTTGCGTCCTACCTGATTGTTGCGGCAGATCTCGGCCTGATAGGAAACTTGACCTTCAAAAAGGCGCCTGAGGAGGATTATTTTTTCAGTTCCGACGATCTCGCCTTTATGGACAAACTCCAGGACATGGGAGTCAAGATTTACTGGAAAAACGAACTCCAAGGGGACCTTGTTCTCCACAATAAATTTTTTATGCGCTCTGCGGTTATTCCTTCGTTTAATGAAGCCTTTAACTCGAGAAAGTTCGCCGCGATTTACGGGACAGCCGGAAGCGTTGACAGTGAGACAGAAAAAGAGATCGTAGACAGCGTTAAGTCTTTTAAGGAGTTTCATGGCGGGATATGTGGAATTCTGACAGGAGGAAGCGCCGGCAGCATCATGTCCTTTGTATCTGAAACCACCCAATCGCTCGGCATGCTAACCGGCGCGGTCTATTGGAAGATCCCCGGCGTCGATTTTTATCCCCATGTCGATTTTGCCGCTTATTTGGGTAGAAACGACCTTCTGGAAAGACAGGAGATACTTTCCGATACAACCGAGGCAGACATCTATTTTACAGGCGGGGTTGGAACCAACCTGGAAAACGCTATTACCTTTGTAAAAAAGAAGCTTGGTATCGGTTATTACAAGCCTCAAATCTTTGTTGGAGACTTCTACGACCCGCTCAAAGACTGGCTGAATCACTTGGCCTCAGAAGGAACGGTTGACCCAAGAATCTTTAATAGCTGTTATTTTGTCAAACATGGAAGCGAAATTTTCAAGACCCTCTGCAATCATTTCGGGTCAGAAGACAAGATGGTATGTGAGATAACGCCGGGATAACTTCCCGGGTGTATTTAACACAAGTTCTTCCCGCCTTTTTGTTTGGCGATTTTGAGTGTTTGTAGTATTATTTGATATTTTGCGAAGGGAGACTAATTAATTTATGGGCGGTTTATTTGGTGTTGTTTCTACAGAAAACTGTATCAATGACCTGTTTTACGGGACAGATTATCATTCTCATCTCGGGACGAAACGAGGCGGTCTCGCTTTAAAGAATTCCGAAGGATACACACGGGCCATTCATAATATTGAAAATAATTATTTCAGGACTAAATTCGAATCCGATCTTCCTAAACTGCGCGGTAATAAAGGTATCGGAGTTATTAGCGACTACGATGCCCAGCCGTTGATTATTAACTCCCATTTAGGGACCTTCGGAATAGTTACAGTCGGCAAGATAAACAACATAGAGGAGCTTGCGAACAACGCGCTCAACAAAAAAATGCATTTTTCTGAGACGAGCGGGGGGTCGATCAATCCAACAGAATTGGTCGCAATGCTAATCAGCGATGAAGGATCGTATGAGGAAGGAATACAAAAGGCGCAGGAATCCATTAAAGGTTCGTGTTCCATGCTTTTACTTACGGAAAACGGGATCTATGCCGCGAGGGACAAATTAGGAAGAACTCCTATTGTTGTCGGCAGGAAAGACGGCTCTTATGCGGCAGCGTCAGAAACATGCGCGCTTCCCAATCTCGGTTTTGAAATTGACCGCTATCTTGGCCCTGGTGAAATCGGTTTTATGACAGCGGACGGGTATGAACAGAAGAAAAAGCCGGGAGACAGGATGCAGATTTGCTCTTTTCTGTGGGTTTATTATGGGTATCCGGCATCGAGTTATGAACACATTAATGTAGAATCTGTTCGGTACCGGTGCGGCCGCGCACTTGCAAAAAATGACGATGTTGCCATAGATTTCGTATCAGGCATCCCAGACTCAGGTATCGGGCACGCGATTGGGTATGCTAATCAGAAAAATATCCCATATATGAGATCATTTGTTAAATATACACCGACCTGGCCGAGAAGTTTCATGCCCCAGAATCAGAGCACGAGAGATCTTGTCGCAAAAATGAAGCTGATCCCCATCAAGGCGTTGATAGAAGGCAACAAGATACTTTTTTGCGACGATTCAATTGTGAGAGGCACTCAATTAAAGGACAATGTGCAAATATTATACGACTATGGGGCATTGGAGGTTCATATGCGGCTGGCATGTCCTACCTTAATCTACCCCTGTGAGTTTCTCAATTTTTCCTCATCACGGTCAACACTCGATCTGGCCGGGCGAAAAGCAATAAAAGAACTTGAAGGCAGAGAGGATAAAGCCTTAGATGAATATGCTAAGGCGGGGTCGGACAAGAACCGAGCAATGGTTGATAAGATAGGACAGATGTTAGGACTTACTTCCTTGGGATATCAAAAACTGGACGATCTTGTAGAAGCGATTGGGCTGCCAAAAGATCAGTTATGCACCCACTGCTGGGACGGGAGCAGTTATTTCTAAAGGCGCGCAGATGCCTTCCCGATGTTCCCCCCTATATCTTCAAAAGCGTGTAATAGAGGCCCTTGACCACTTTTGCCATGGCCTCAAAATTGAGGGTATCGATGGTATCTGTCTCCTGGTGGTAATTCCTGTTTCTGAAGAATGATGTGTCCGTTACCATGACAGCCCTGTATCCATGGCGCCAGAACGAAGAATTGTCTGAAAGATTAATACATCCCAAACATTCGGGTGCAGTTAAGGACCTTGCATCAATGGCCGAATATTTCTTGATTCCCTTCTTGAGAAAAGAGACATATTTTGATGAATGAAAATTTCCCGCTACCGCGATGAAGTCGGCTGTCTTGGGATAAAAAAAACGCATGCACGGAAGTGGATATTGTTGAATGGGCTCCTCGCGGAAATACCCGATCATCTCCAGTGAGATCATAACATCCACCGACACCTTCCTGTCTCTCAGGTGTTTGGCGTAGACCATACTCCCCATATTATGAAATCCAAAGCAGGGGGACTCTTCATTAACAAAGGCGACAAATATGAAATGCCTTTTGTGCAAACTTCCTTTAAGTAACCTTGCAAGCTCCAGCATGCCGGCCACGGCCGAGGCATTGTCATCCGCGCCCGGTGTTCCGGGCACAGTATCATAATGGGCGCCGATCACCACTATCCCCTCACCGGTCCCGCCATTGTCTGCAATCAGGTTTGAGACACTCTTGCCGTAGCATGAATAGGTTTGCCGCTGCACACCATATCCGTTGGC
>JAFDAE010000309.1 GCA_019314005.1 Deltaproteobacteria bacterium
GGACAATTGGAGGACGTAACAGTTCTCACGGAAGGAAAGTCTTTGCTATGTTCAAATTTTTTGATCTGTTTAAAAAGAGTACGATTAGTGCACGCATTGCGCCGGACAAGGTTCTTTTTCAGCGCAAATATCGTTATTTTACAAGCATACTGGTCGGAAACAATCGTGCCCTTGAAATCATCACCGACCTGGAGCATATTTTTTATGAGGACAAGCCCTTTAACCTCGGCCATGTATTGGCCCAGTCGGAAATATTGATAGGAGAAGCGCTTAACATTGTTGAGGACCTGAATGCCCTGTCAGGCGGAAAATATCCCGAACTTTTTGATGCTGCCGACACAATAGGTACTGGTATTCTGGGCGTACTCGAGAGAAAGAAAAAGCTGGATAAAACAAATTTTGTTTTTCCGCTTGAAAGACTCAGTCAGGAAAGTGTTGATTTTGTTGGTGGTAAAGCCGCCAACCTCGGCGAGGTCTTTAATCGGGTCAACCTTCCCGTACCGCAGGGGTTTGCGGTAACCGCTTATGCTTGTCAGTATTTCATGGAGCATAATAACCTGGCCGATCTGGTGGACAGTAAACTGAGGCACCTGGATGTCAATGATACTGAGAGCCTGATGAGGCTCAGTGACGAAATACGGCGCACGATCTTGGAGGTTGAAGTTCCAATGGATCTGGAAAGAGCCATTCTTCAAGCATTTGGTGAGCTGCAGCAAAAACTTGGACCTGATATCCGTATTTCGGTCAGAAGCAGCGCTACCACTGAAGATTCCGAGGCGAGCTTTGCGGGTCAACATTCTACGGTCCTCAATGTGAGTCAAGAAAATCTGATCAATGCATATAAAGAGGTGGTGTCGAGCACCTTTAATCCCCGGGCAATTTTTTATCGCCGGAGTAAGGGATATATGGATCAGGATGTTATCATGTCTGTGGCATGTGTCATGATGATTGACGCAAAAGTCAGTGGCGTCATGTATACTGTTGATCCGCATGACAGCCGACATTCGGTTATTCTAATCAGCGCTGTTTGGGGGTTGTGCGCAGGTGCGGTGGAGGGATCGGCAATCACCGATTTTTACCAGATTAATAAGAGAGACAGGCGGATCCACGATGCGACAGTGGCTCACAAAGCGACTATGCTCAGGTCTGACGTTCGTGATGGCCTCAGGGAAGAATCAGTCGCCGATGACATGAAGGACAAGCCTTGTCTGGATCCGGCACAAATAGAGATGTTGGTTGATTACGGCTTGAAGTTGGAGAGACACTATGGTGTAGCTCTCGATATCGAGTGGGCCATGGATCAGAACAACAGGTTGTACGTTTTACAGGCACGGCCTTTAAAGCGGTTTTTGAAATTCAGCACGGACAAGATTGCCGGGACGTCCGTAGACAGTGCACAGGAAGAGCTCCCCGACAATCCGATAGTGCTGAAAGGGGGAGCAACAGCTTCAGAAGGGGTGGCTACCGGATTGGCTTATATATTAACTTCAGAACACAATCTGCCTGGCGTGCCCGAAGGCTCTATATTGATTGCCCAACAAACATCCCCTCGCTATGTCCCCGTTATCGGCCGCGTACAGGCCATTGTAACCGACGTGGGGAGCGTTACCGGCCACATGGCTTCCGTGGCCAGGGAATTTCGCATTCCGACCCTGGTGGGAACCGGTTCCGGCACGGCGACCATCCCCCAGGGCAAGGAGATTACAGTGGATGCCACAAACGGGGTTATTTATGAGGGGCGTGTAGAACAACTCTTACACGAGGAAATAACAATTAACCCCATGAAGGGGAGCCCTACCTATAAAGCGTTGCAGTCGTCCTTAAAGAAAATCGCTCCCTTGAACCTGACCGATCCCAAACACGATAATTTTACGTCGGAGGGATGTCAGACGATCCATGACATCCTCCGTTTTGCTCATGAGATGGCCATGCAGGAAATGTTTCGGATTAGTGATGATGTTGAAGTGGAAAAGAATATCGCAGTCTATCTAAGGTCGTCTCTTCCTGCCAACATTTATGTTGTTGATTTGGGAGGTGGTCTTTCAATAGATACTGGGGTACGTGAAGCAACGATCGAAGCGGTGACCTCTGTGCCTTTCAGGGCTCTATTGCAGGGGATGACCCACAAGGATGTCGACTGGTCAGCCGATGTTGGAGTAGATTGGCGCGGATTTGCGTCCATCGTAGCTGAATCCGTATTCCGAGACCCCATGAAGGAGGGCCGGATGGGAGGACCGAATTATGCCGTGGTATCGGGTGAATACCTCAACTTTAATTCCCGCCTGGGATATCATTTTGCCACTCTCGACACATACTGCGGCCCTGAGGTGAATGATAATTATATCACGTTCTCCTTTAAAGGGGGGGCAGCCGATATCGGCAGGCGCTCCAGGCGGGCGCGTCTCATAGCGTTAATCCTCAAGAGACTGGGATTCAAGGTGGAGCTGAAAGGTGATATGTTGAGATCTGAGTTAAAAAAGTATGACTCCGATCGTCTTCGGGAGAAACTCGACATGCTGGGCAGACTCCTTGGATCGGTTCGCCTTTTGGACATGGTCTTGTCTGATGATGGCCAGGTTGGATGGTACGTGGATGAGTTTTTTAAGGGGAATTATACGTTTGAGAGAAAACATTAGTGATTACAAAAAGGGAATCGTTGGAGACGACCTCGCAAAGGGCCGTTAAGGCAGGGCTGAAGCCCTGCGCTACATGTAGCGCAAGCCTTTAGGCTTGCTTGTTGTCTCTTAGGTGTTGGAGGCTTATTCCCCGAAACGATGATATCAAGCCCGGAGCTTTCTTGTTTTGTCTATGGGGGGCCGGTGAAGGCTCCACCCATAGACAAAGTATCGAGTCAAATCAATGCTCCAGCCTCAAACCCCATCCCTCAAACATGAACAGGATGGCAAAGCCGTACCACATGGTGTAACCCACATAAAAGACCAATGAGAAGATGACAACTCCGAAACGGTCACCGATCTTTTGGGGGTCGATCTTGTAGTAGTTATAGCATGTCTCCACGGCTTTTGTGCCCACTGTGGCAACAATCTTGGCCTCTTCAAACTTCGACTGCTTCTTTAAGTCTTCTTCCACCAGCTTGAGCGCCTTCCACCAGTTATAAAGGACCCGTTGTTCATCGTAGCCGTATTTGTCAGCGAGCGTCTGCCCGTCATTGTGATACATCAGGTCTGAATCGGCAAGACAGTTTGTCAGGATC
>JAFDAE010000310.1 GCA_019314005.1 Deltaproteobacteria bacterium
CATATATCAGCGGGTTGGGATAGCGACACTGTAAACATTTATGCGCAAGTACATCTGCCAGGGGGAAACGCTCTGTCTTGCCGTCTGCCTCGACAATTACCTCATCTCTGTCGATGGTGATCCCGGAGATTTTAATTAAAGAAGGTTTCAGGTTCCGAAGCTTTTTAACGTCCACGACCCCTTCACACGGGATGCCGACGATGTATACCCGGTCTCTTTCAACCAGACCTTCCTGGATAAGGGCGGTCAGCGACCTGCTGTCGCAACCCTTGACGCAGATGCCGATTTTTTCCTATTTTTCCGGGTCAGCGGATTTCAGCACTGCAATGGGGCAGCACCGCAATGGGACCACCGCAATGGGACAGGCAAACTATACACACACAAAAAAAACCACTCGAATATACTCTGAATAATTAAAAAAAGGACCTGTTTATCGGAATTTATTTTTCATACAAATAAATAAGTGATGACCAGGGGGAGAGTCAAATATGGATAAGACACAAAAATAACGCCAGACTTACATGACTGCAGGGTCAATTTTGGGTTGTCATTTACATCAATTCACAAAAATCTTTTTTTCTTCGGGATTGGTCCTAAATCGATTCTGAAAGACGCTTTAACGAGTACATCCCGTTGAGCCCTTTAACGGGCTTCGGCTTTTTTTCAGTCCAGGATTGAAACAAATGTTTGAAACGCTGATAATTCTCCGCAACAAACGCTTTTGTTCCAATAATTCCTGAATCGGTAAAATATCGGGTACGGTATCGAAACCTTTTTATCCTGCCTATATTAAATCCGTTATCCCGTTCTTTTTCTAAAATTTTCTTATCAATCACCTTAACAAAATTTTTATCCGTTCGATTGACGGCCCCCGCTTCATAGACATATCGTCGATAGCGTCTCAATCTCTCCTTTTCATCCGGTACCCCAAATTCAACTATACCGAAATCAAAAAAAAGGAAACCGTCCTTATTGCCCTGCTGTACATGATATCCGAGCGAATTCCAGCGATAATCTTCGGGACGCCTGACGATACCGGCACGAAGAGGATTCAGTCGACACACCATCCGTATACATCTAATCAATGCATCTCATCTCAACAGTTACCTTGCTACGCAAAAGGCATCAGCCTGGGAGACTTTATCGGATGAGGATGTGAATGGATTCCTTCGGGAATATCCATTACGAGTTCGATCCCGAAAACCATCAGATAACCATCTTTGTCGCGTTCGATGGTCGATAAATCGGTTTATCCAATACCTTCGGCAGTTGCGACTTTTCAAGTCTTCGACCGAGCCGGCTATTTTCCAGCCTCTTCTGAATTCCTATCTCGAGTGGATGCGAGACTGTAAGCACTCTGCGCTTGGCACACTCAACAACCAAGCTCATTGCCTCCGTCAATTTTTCCAATGGCTTGGGCCGCAGCCCACGGCCGAAGCTATGTCTGAACTGACTCCCGAGACTGTAGAAAATTTCTTCCTGTCCTATGCTCAAAAGATGGGACGTTCGGCCCGGCGCTCAATGCAATCGTCTCTGCGGACTTTTTTCAGATTCTGTTTATATCAAGGTCTTGTGCCACGCCCTCTGGACTGTGCAGTGCCTACATTGCGCACGTATAAGCTGGCCACTGTGCCCAACGGATTGACCGATGAGCAGGCCCGAAAAATGCTTAACGGCATTAACCGCAGCAACAATGCGGGACGGCGTGATTATGCAATTTGTCAGATGCTCTATGCCTACGGTGTACGCGGCGGACAAGTTGGAGCCCTTCGCCTGAAAGATATTGATTGGGCTACGGATCGAATATTCTTCAAAGCCTTGAAATCTGGGAAAGCCAGTCTGCTGCCTCTGACAAGCGAAGTGGGGCAAAGCCTGCTGGATTACTTACAAAACGCTCGTCCTCCGAGCGCCTACCAAGAAGTTTTTCTTACCACTCGTGCTCCTTATCATCCTCTCTCAAATTCCAGTACCCTTTCGGAAATCGTCGCACGTCATATTCGTAACGCCGGTATTAAGAGCCACAGCAAGGGAGCGCACATTTTTCGCCATAGCTTCGCTACCCGCATGCTGCAAAAGGGGCATTGTCTCAAGGAGATAGCCGACGTGCTCGGACACCGGCATCTGGGAACGACTTTTATATTATACCAAGGTCGACTTCAATGCTCTCAAGCAGGTGCCTCTGGCATGGCCCCGGGAGGTTATATAATGAAAACTATCGAACTTCACAGTGGGTTGTCCGAACAGATCGGCCGGTTTATCGAGTTACGCCGTCTTTAGGGAACGGATTACAGCTCTCAAGCCCGGCTGTTAGGATACTTTGACCGCTTTCTGGTTGAACAATATCCCAATGAATCATTCGTGACTCGTCACATTGTAGATCACTATTTGCAGAGCCTTTCATACTTGCATCCGCGATCACGGCTTAACCGTTTTTGCGTAGTCAGGCAATTATGCCGGTACATCGCACAGACACAGCCTCGTTGCCATGTGCCAGAGCCTATGAGATGGGTTGCCGCCTCAAAGGCTTTTCACCCCTATATCTTCAGGAAACAGGAAATCGCGGCACTGCTCTCGGCGGCTTCGACATTACCGCCGCCCGAGTCATTGCGCCCACATACCTACCGAACTCTTTTGGGCCTTCTGTATACCACGGGAATTCGCACCGGCGAGGCGTTCGCTCTGACAATAAAGGATTTTCACAGTAAATTAGATTTACTCTACATCACCGAAGGAAAATTCAAAAAAGCACGCTGGGTTCCCCTGCATCCATCCACCTCCCGGATGCTTAACCAGTATATCGAACGCCGCCTTCGAAACGCCCCACGTACGCCGGACTCACCGTTGTTCATTAGCCAGCGGGCTCACAGATTGTCTCATAACACAGTCTATTATGCCTTCCGGCAATTGCTTGAAAAGTGCGGCATTGTTCACAACAAACACACCGGCCCACGTATGCATGATCTGAGGCATACCTTCGCTGTGCATAGACTATTGGCATGGTACCAGGACAAGCAGGATATCAACGCCAGACTCCCGGCCCTGGCCACCTATATGGGCCATGTAAGCGTATGTTCCACTCATATCTACCTGCGCCCCACAGCCGAGTTGCTTGAACAGGTCAACAATCGTTTCCATAATCACTATTTGAAAAGCATTAAAGCATAGGGAGGAATATCATGAATCATTTATTAGCCAACTACATGAAAC
>JAFDAE010000311.1 GCA_019314005.1 Deltaproteobacteria bacterium
ATTGTATAACCGTTCAGGGGTTCAGGGGTTCAGGGGTTCAGGGGTTCAGGGTTGCAGAAGGTCTCCTACGGAGGAAATATGAAACTTATATCCGACATTATACAGATAGATACGACAGGAGATACCGATGTCCTTGATATCACCCCGGTAGCCACCGATATTGTCAGAAAATACCAGGTAAAAACCGGTACATGTCTTCTTTTTGTACCAGGCTCAACCGGCGCGCTTACCACAATTGAATTTGAAAGCGGGGTCATACAGGACCTGAGGGACGCGATTGAACGGGCTGCACCCAAGGGGATGCCTTATGCGCACGATAAACGCTGGGGAGACGGAAATGGATATTCTCACGTACGCGCCGCCCTCATCGGCCCTTCTCTGAACGTACCGATATCTGAAGGAGGCCTCATGTTGGGCACCTGGCAGCACATTGTTCTCCTCGACTTTGACAACCGTCCCAGGACTCGGCGCATCGTGGTCCAGATACTTAGTGAATAACTTGAAAATGACATTGAGATACTTATAACAATGCAATTACAAGATACTGTGAAGATATTGTGGAACGAAGAGCAGGCACCTTCCTGTTTTAAAATGGGACTTGCCGCTCCTGAATTAGCGCGTACTGTAACTCCCGGGCAGTTCGTTATGGTGCGTGTTCGTGATTCTATAGATCCTATGCTGCGTCGCCCTTTTTCTATTCATAACCTGTTAAAAGATGGCGGTAATGTTCGAGGATTCGAAATACTTTACAAGGTAGTTGGAAAAGGGACTCAGATATTGTCGGAGTTGAAGGCTGGAGAATATCTAAGCATCCTCGGCCCCCTTGGCAATGGTTTTACCTGCCCACGAGACCTGCAAAACGTATTTTTAATAGCAGGGGGAATCGGCATAGCCCCCCTTTATTATCTCGCCTCAGTGCTTGAATTTATCGCACGGAACACCCCGTTTTGGTGCACTCTCCTTTTGGGAGGTCGCGCTGCTGATGACATCCTTTGCAAAGAGGCATTCCAAATGTTGGGGGTCGATATTAAGCTCAGCACAGAAAATGGGAGCCTTGGGTATAAAGGGTTGGTTACATCTATCCTTGAAAAAGAACTCGCATCCGGAGATAAACCGGATATCATTTACGCATGCGGACCCAAGCCGATGTTGAAGGAGATTTACCATATCGCCGCCCCTTATGATATCCCCTGTCAGTTCTCTATGGAGGCTGTTATGGCCTGTGGATTCGGAGCCTGTATGGGATGTGCCATAAAAGGAAAAGAAAAAGGCCACAAATACCCTCACGTCTGCATGGACGGACCGGTTTTTGATCCTAAATTGATTGAGTGGTAAGCCTTGCGGGTTACGCGTTGCGGGTTACGCGTTACGGGTTATTTTATTTGATTACATTATGATTCGATGTGCTATAAATCTGCTTATTTTGCCACCTAATTTGCTGTAAGTGCAAAGGCTGTTTTTCATTGTAACTCGTAACACGCAACTCGTAACGTTAAGCCCTATGTCCTCGTATTAACAAACCCCTCGGTCAACGTATCAAGCATCCCCCGCTCTTTCCCCTCTATATAGAACCGAAGCACCGCGTCAGTACCGGAGGCCCTGAGTCCGAACCATATATCTCCAAAATCTATGTAAGTGCCATCCCCTGCCCAGAATATATCCTTGATCTCAGGGATTTCCGTATCCACCGCGTCTTGTAGTTTCTTGTGGGCTTTTTCCGGATCCAAATTTGTAAGCGACCGATAGAAGTTGACCATCTTCTCCTTGCGCGCATTTCCGTCTGCCTCGGCAACAGCCCTTGCTTCACCCTTCAAGGACTCGTCAAAGAGTTTGACATCTGTTCGGTTATAGTACCGGTATACGATATTATTTTCCGCAATCTTTTCCATATAAAATTCCGCATAACTCTTATTTTCCAACTTCAGTTTTGCCGCAAGGGCAAGCGCCATAATCCCTATCTGCATACCGTCCTTCTCCTTTAGCGCAATGCTTTTGCTCCTGTGATCCTTGCTTTCATAAAACTCGACAGTCCCCATTGCCGCGCCTCCGCTCTCTTCAGCCATCATAATCATACGCGGCGCTGATCCCATGTTGTGCTTTTTGCCACATACGTCGGTAAGAACAAATTCTTTATTTCCTGAAGATAGATGCGCCTCAAGCTCCCGTACCGCACTTCCGAAGTGTTTAAACCCCACCGGCACCTGATATGTCTTGAGATTAACGCCAAATCGCTGGTTAAAGCTAAGGGCAATCTCTCCGATTGACCTGGATGTGGGATAGGTTGTGGCAATAATCCAATTGTACTTACCGAGCACTCCGGAGGCGGCCAGCGCTTCTAATTTTACAGCGGTCAGCATAAAGTAGATCTGATTCGGTTTAAAATAAACAAGTGCTCGGGTGTCGTCTAATGGTTCTATTTCCAAGCCAATGGCAGCAGCATCCTCGGCCTTTTCCGCCGGTGCTGCGGTTACTATGTTGAAGCGATCTCCGTCAGCATCCCAGATAAATACGACATCGGCCTCTTTTTTTCTCAAAAGTTCCTGCGCTCCTATATTTTTATAGATCTGCCACTTACCCGGATCAATCCCATAGTTTTCTCCGTCTAAGATACCGATCCCGTGAAAATCCGAGCGCTCCTCCTCGTGAAGATATTGTACTATCCCGCTCTCTCCACACGGTATGGAAAGACGTTCAAAGACCATCCTGCTTGTCTTGGCCATGGACCCGCCTTCGGTTGAAATCGCCACTCGAAATCCCTTTTCAGCAGCCTTCTTGACTGTGTCAAGGAGCGCAGCCGGGATAATCTGATGCAACATGGCCACATAGGAATCGACCGGATCAAAATCATGCCGGATCAGGTCTGAATCCGAAGGCGCCAAAACAATTTCATAACTCTTATCAGACGCCTTTTTTACCAGCTTCCTTACTCTTTCCGCAATTCGATCTGCCATCTCAAGGAGCTGCATCCCGCTTTCATTCATAGGTTTCCAACCTCCCTTGAAGTTCTGCGAGTGAGAGGCGGTAAAGTTTTCGCCCGCGCCAAGCTCATGATAGAAAACCCCATAAGAAGAAAGCCAGATAGGTGTCGTATTTACATCTCCGGCTCTGAGGTGCACGCTGATACCGTGTGCCGCATATATTCGGGCAACCAGAATAATAAACTCCTAGGTATGAGGCCGCACCTCACCACCTACATGACGTATTGTAGGGGACTTCGGGGTTGTGCATGTCTTCAATATCTAAAAGGTCTCTATACCCGGCAGTCCCGAGTTTGAACTTTGCGGCCCAATCAGCAAGTCCGTATTTTTCAATAATGTTCTGGTCAACAACGATGCTCTCTTCATGACAGGCGTAGGGTGTGAACATAGGAAATTCTCCCTTTGTATTTTGTTTATAAATTATGACAGATAGTTGCACAGTTACGAGTTGCGCGTTACGGGTTGCGGGTTAAAAAATGAAAATAAAACTCGTAACACGCAACACGCAACTTTTGTTGTTAATATCATCCTACCACAAAACACGCCCTCCCGTCAGTCGATATTTGTTCGCGCTGGCCCCCTTTTTGTTTTGACATTTAAGGGAACTTATAGTAATCATTTGATATAATTTTTTTGCAACTTGTCAGGTTCAAAGTTGAACCTGAGTAACACATTTTTGGTGGAGTTTTCATGCTCATCTTAAACTATCCCTCACAAGCCACAGAAAAAAAGATTGACCGGATCATCAATCGCGGCCTTAGCTTCACGGTAAAAGACGAAAAAGCGGTCGCAAGGATTTTGGCTGATATTAAGAAAAACGGTGACAGGGCTCTCATCTCTTATGTCAATCGTTTTGACGCACCCGATTTGAAGCGGAACAATTTAAAGGTAACCCGTTCAGAGATTTCTGCTGCCAGACGCAAGGTAAACAGGGGCTTTATGCAAAGCCTTAAACTCGCTGTCCGGCAAATTGAAGACTTCCATAAAGAACAGAAAGAGAAATCGTGGATCACCACCGACCCATCAGGCAAGATATTGGGACAGCTCGCAAGGCCGGTTGACGCCGCTGGGATTTATGTGCCTGGAGGCCAGGGTGGTAAAACCCCGTTGGTCTCTTCTGTCCTTATGGGGGGAATACCTGCAAAAATCGCGGGTGTCGAAAAGATCTGTCTTGCAACACCACCTACGAAATCCGGCGATATCAACCCACATCTCCTTGTCGCGGCAGAACGGGTCGGAATCGATACGATATTTAAGGTCGGAAGCGCGTGGGGAATTGCCGCCCTTGCGTACGGAACTGAAACAATACCAAAAGTAGACGTCATTGTCGGGCCCGGGAATATATATGTAACTCTGGCAAAAAAGATGGTTGCCGGAACAGTGGGAATCGACATGATAGCAGGGCCAAGCGAGATACTTGTAATTGCCGATGACACAGCCGAACCGGAATATATAGCGGCAGACCTCCTTTCACAGGCCGAACACGACCCTCTTGCCTCTTCTATACTGATTACCACCTCAGATACCGTAGCTCAGAAGGTAAGCGAGGCTCTAACAAGACAGCTTGCGCAACTTCCTCGAAAAGAGATCGCCGAAGCATCTCTTAAAAAATTCGGAGTGCTTATTGTTGTAAAAGACCTTGAAGTAGCCTTTGAACTTGCTAATAAGATTGCTCCCGAACACCTTGAGTTGCAGCTCGACGATCCATTTCAGTACGTCGGAAAGGTCCGCAATGCCGGGGCTCTATTTCTCGGCAAATATACCCCGGAACCTGTGGGAGACTATGTGGCCGGGCCTAATCATGTTCTTCCTACCGCGGGCACAGCCCGCTTTGCCTCAGCCCTTTCAGTAGCTCATTTTACAAAAAAGACGAGCTTGATTCATTATCCGGAAACTGTTTTTAGAAAAGAGGCGGGGCATATCGCAAGGCTTGCTGAAATTGAAGGCCTTGGGGCACACGCGAATTCCGTGAAAATACGGGTTAAGAAAGGGAATTGAAGACTTTCAGAAAAAGATTTTGGTTTTTTTGGGTATAGCACATGGCTTAAATAAATCCGAAATTCGAAGCACGAAATTCGAAACAAATACGAATGACCAAAATTTAAAACCCGAAACAATATTATTTGGAAGATTATACTCTTCATTCGCAGGGAATACGATGCTGCGAAAGATTGAATAGTGTTTTGAAAATTTGATATTTGAATTTAAGACTTGTTTCGGATTTCGATATTCGGATTTCGATATTGAGCCGTTACGTTACTTTAAAAAATTTTCAAACCCTTTAATGACTCTACAAAACCAAAAAAATTGCATCTTCCTCCTATTCCTTTCTCTCTTTATCTGTTCCTGTCTGACCTCCTGCGCATGGCTGCGTCACCTTGGAAAAGAAAAAAAGACCCTCCGCATGGAGGTAACCGCATATTGTGCCTGTAAAAAGTGTTGCGGTTGGAAGCGTACATGGGGATGCTGTCTCATGCCGGCGGTCTATG
>JAFDAE010000312.1 GCA_019314005.1 Deltaproteobacteria bacterium
TGGTTATGGGATCGAACACATTTACGATGGCAAAACCCATCTGAAAGCCCGCAAGCTGCCCCGCTAATTGCACTCCGGCAAAGATTAGCCTGCTCGCAAAACCCATGGTAATTCCAACCATAACCTCCCCTGCCATTCTCAACGACAACGGAAGGATTTCAAGGGGCGGAGCGTGGAGGTCAACAAAAGGAAAGAGGAGAAATGCTATCATGAGAGACACTCCACCCTTTACCCTGACGGGGACAGTCCTGCTCCCTAAAATGGGCATGGTCGCCACAATCGCACTCACCCTGAGGAACGCAAAAATAAAAGTCTCAATCTGTTCTGCGGTTATCTGTGGCATATCCAATTCATAAAGGGATCAGGGGTCAGGGATCGGGAATGACTCCTTCCCACGCTCTTGCGTGGGAATGCATACTTTTTTTCCTGACCCCCGACCCCTGATCCCTCACCTGATATACATCGGTATAGAGGAAAAAAGTTTCTGTGTATAAGTAACGATAAGATTGATCATCCAGGGAAGCGCGATGATGAGGGCTACTAAAACGGCAACTATTTTGGGAACAAATGTCAACGTCATTTCCTGAATCTGAGTCACGGCCTGAAAGATGCTGACAATAAGGCCCACAACCAGACCTACAATAAGCATGGGAGCTGAAAGCAGCAGGGTAACTTTCACAGCTTCCCCTGCCAGCCCAATAACCAGGTCAAGAGTCATACGCTCACACCTCCGCTAAACAAAACTTTGAACCAGTGAACCGACCACCAGATTCCACCCGTCAATCAGCACAAAAAGGAGCAGCTTGAACGGCAGGCTTATCATTATAGGCGGAAGCATCATCATTCCCATTGATAAAAGCACGCTGGCAACAACCATATCCAGTATCAAAAAAGGGAGGTAGATCATAAATCCGATTTGAAAAGCCGTCTTTAATTCACTGATTACAAAGGCGGGTATCAATACGGGAAGTTTGATCTCATCAGGGTTTCCGGGTCTTTCACCTCTTGAAATTTTAACGAAGAGGGCAATGTCCTTCTCTCTGGTCTGTTTTAACATAAACCCTTTTATGGGCTGCGCCGCCAGGTCAAAGGCTCTTTCTACCGATATTTCTTCATGAATATACGGCTGCAGCGCCCGTGAATTTACCTCATTCCAGACAGGAGTCATGATGAAAAAAGTCAGAAAGAGAGACAATCCAATGACAATCTGGTTTGCAGGCATCTGCTGCGTGCCCAGCGCATGTCTCAGAAGGGAAAGGACGACAACAATTCGAGTGAACGAAGTCAACATTACAAGTATTGCGGGAGCGAGAGAGAGTATCGTGAGAAGAAACAACAGCTGAAGAACCACCGCCACCTTGCCGGGTTCATCACCGCCCTCCCCCACACTCAGATTTATCGAGGGAAGAGAAAACGGCTGCCCCCACGAAGAGCCTGCAAGAAAAACGAGTCCGGAAATTACCAGGATACATATGAGATATTTCCTGGATTTCCCGGGGTCAGACCTTGATGGTCTCGTAAAAAGTGTCAATTTATACCCTCGTTTCAGCTCAAAGATGAAAGCTCAAAGGGAAAAGAGGACTGAGCATCTTGGCCTCCAATCTTTCAGCTTTGAGCTACTTAACTAACAATCCCTTTAAATAAGCGGAAAAGGGAACGCTTTTGCCTTCCTGCCCTCGAATATCCTTCAGTTGTTCAAGTGACCCAGGATCCACAATCTCTGTCAACAGGGATATCCCGCTGCTCGAAACGCCGATCACCATAATATTGCCCAGCGCATCAACAAGCATTATACTGCTCTTGGGCCCCAGATATTTTACAGACAAAATTTTTATAAAATCCTCATTGCCGATCCCCGCCACTGTCTTCTTTACGATCTTTTTGAACAGATACGCGACAACAATCATGGCGCCTACCGTAACGGCAAGGGCCGATATGATTTTCAAAAGAGAGGGAAACAATTCCGGTGAATTCATGGCGCTCCTCTTGGGAAGTGGTTTAGCTATTAGCTGTTGGCCTCTGGATGAAGCTGTTCAACATCCGCTTTACTTCGTTAGCCCTCGTCCCCATACTCCAGTGTGGGAACGTATACTCTAACAGCTAATAGCTAATCAAATCACTTCAATTTATTAAGTCTCTCTGCTGTGGAAACGATGTCTGTCAATCTAACCCCGAACTTCTCATCAACCACAACCACTTCACCCCTGGCAATCAATCGATCATTGACAAAAACATCCATCGGTTCTCCTGCAATTTTCATCAACTCTATAACCGAACTCTGACCTAACTTAAGAAGCTCGCTTATCAACATCCTTCCTCTGCCCAGCTCAACAGTCACGGTAAGGGGTATATCCAGAACAAAATCCATATCCAGCGCTGCTTTTTTTGCTTTACCTTGTTTTATTTCCTCGAACCTAACGCTGTTGACTTCTTTTTTTTCAACCGGCATGGCAGATGCCTTCATCTCCTCCTGAACATCGTCCCAGCCGATTTCTTCATTATCTTTTGTTTTATTTCTTTCTTCCGCCGACTCATTCTGTTCCATATAAATACACCTCTTCCTCAACAATAAATTTTGACACCTCTACCGCCCGGTTGCCCTTATAAATCCCCGGCTGTCCCTTAAACTTAAGAACATCTTCTACATAAACATCCAGACTATCACTGTAATATCGATCCAGAGATATCACATCCCCCTTTTTCAGGGTTATAACTTCTCTTCCACTCAGCTCTGTTTTGCCCAGCTCAACATGTAGGTTTACACTTGCGCATCCAAGACCCTTCTCAAAGCTGTTCATCCACTCTTTATCAGCCACAAATGTATCCTCCTGATAGCCTGCCTGTAATTTTTTACTGATCGGCTCTATCATTAAATAAGGCATGCAAAAGTTAATTTTGCCCGAAGAAAAGCCCAGGTCGACTTCAAATTGCATAACAAGCACAACGTCAGTAGACGCCACAAGCTGTATAAACTGTGGATTGGTTTCTGTTCCCTGATAGACGACATCAAGTTGTATAATTGTTTTCCACACCTCTTTAAAATCAGACAGTGCATTTAATACAATCTTCTTTACCAGATTGTTTTCTATGATTGTAAACTCCCTTCCCTCAATTTTAACCGTTTCCCGCCCGGATCCGCCGAAAATGATATCAACCAGAGCAAATATCACTCGCGATTCAATAATAAAAAGTGAA
>JAFDAE010000313.1 GCA_019314005.1 Deltaproteobacteria bacterium
ATCTTTAGATCTCTGTTTTTTAACTCGTTTACCCATTGAACCTCATGTCTGACAACCAGTGAAATTAATACAATCGAGTGTATCAGCAGTTTGATCCTCACCACAGGTATTAAGACGTTACTAAACGCAAGAACTAAACATTGCTAATAACTGACTACATCTCTCCGTATGGCCAGTCAGGAGCATCACTAGGAGCAGAAGGGGCAGAGGGAGTGGAAGGTGTAGGAGTCTGTGTCTTCTCTGTCCTAGCTGGAGCTTGACTTGGGAAGGGTGGGGCAGAAGGTGTACTGCTTTGCTGAGAGGTGCTTGGGAAGCCGGACGGCTTAGCCTGCTCTCCTCCACCCTTTTTGGTGTAGTATTCATCAAGTATTACTTGTTGAGATTTCTTGTAACTGTCAATATCATCTGAGAAAATACTATAGTAGTTTATGTATCTATCTTTTCCAGGGTTCTGTTTGTCTGGTCCTGCATTTCTGCTGGGTGGTAGAGCTGCAATACCATTCTTTGTCTGTCTTACTTTCCATTCTCTTAAGTCGACAACGTGCTTTTCGCCTACATATATGTGTAGGGTAGCGCTAGCAAGTATGCCGTAAGAAACTTGCTTTTCTGATCCAAGCCAGACACTGGCTTTAATGTTGAACATTCTATTTCCAATCCTAAATAGTCAATCGACTAAAAAAACGGTCTCCTTGGACTCATGCAACAAGCATGATTGATGTTATCCTTTATGAAGCGAAGGAGTGCGAAACTTCATTAAGCATCACCCAAGGAGACCACAACCTAAATTACATTGCTATTTACCACGCTTATAGATTTCGTTCGAGCACCTGTGGTGGGAGATCGAAATCTATCGTAAATGTTTCCCTATTTGAGTCCTCAATCAGTATCCTCGGTTGGCGATCCGCCAGCCTAATAGTACCCTTAGATACTATCCATGGTTATTTCGCAATGTATGTAACCCAAGATTCTTTGCCCTCTAATTTCCTCTCATTTATATCTGTTCTGTAGTCTAATAGATCCTTATCTTTTACAGCGTTTCTTTTATGCAACTCTAATTGATGTCTCTCTGCTCTAATCTTTCTTCGTTTTTTCCTATCAACTCTAGTCTTAGACTTACTGCTACTTCTATTAACTGTAATACCAAATGCAGATTTTCTTCCTGTATCTTTTACGATACTAGTCTTATCTCTGTTAACAGTAAATCCGTAATAACTAATAATATCTATTAGTATTGGTAAAAACTTATATAGATTTCCTGAATGTCTATCTTTCTTTCTAGCAAGACCATACTTCTGGTAAAATTCATTATTATAATAAGAACTAACTAGAATATCATCCGCGTACCTAGTATAGGTAAGATTTCTATGCTTTGCAAAATTATTTATTCTAAGATCCATCTTGAACGGTATCGTATTAGACAGTATTGGAGAGGTAGGAGCACCTATCGGCAAGCTATCTAGATGAGTTACTATGTCTGCTATGGCGGATATATCTTCATCCCCAAGGACATAGTTCCTTTCCTTAAGTGTAAGAGTCGATCCCATCATCATAGGAAAAGTGTCGTATGCATTTTTACATATATTGCTCATAGAAGAACTCGCCTTCCATATATCTATATTACTAATGCTTACAAAATGCTTTAGATAAGATACTACTTCAGATCTAGAGATGTGCCCGAAAAAATTAACTATGTCAGTTTTCAATAGCCCAGTACCAGAAGCATGTACAGACAAGCATTGCTTGACGCCTACTCTCTTAGAGTAAGAGCATACAGCATAATGCTGAAAGAGGATACAAGAGAATAACTCTGCTAATCGTTTTTGTACTTTCTTTAATCTAGGCTCAGGTATATAAATAGTTTTACCTTTTAGTTTTGTTTTTTTATAGGAGGCGTTAGCTCTTAGCCAGCTGACTTCCGATTTTTCAATGCATAAGAATTTAAATATGTCAAATATCTCAACGCTATGATCAATCTTGCGACGATTCTTTTTGTTTACTCTGGCTATTCGATTTAACAACTTCCTTCTTTCCAGAATTTAAAACAATCATATCATTTAAGAATTCCTCATAAACTTCTTCGTTTTTCATTATGTATTCAACTACATTTTTCTTTCCTTGAAGTTTTCCTTCGGGAAATCTAGGGTGCTTATACCAAGCACCGGCTTGTTCTATCACCCCAGAAGCGAATGCAGCATTGATAGTACACTGCTTAGAGTCAAAGCCTACGCCAAAAGTGAATGGTATATATACCTGATGTCCTTCATGCGCACCTTGCTTTGTTTTTTCTACAGTAATAACAGAATCAAAGCCGGAGATAACTTTCTTCTCTCTTCCATCAGGCATACGAACCATTACTTCCTTGTCTTTATCGTATGCTCTACGGAATCCTAGTCTCATGTGAGCAAAATGCTTAGTCGCGTTTCCTCCCTTTGTTACTAGCTTCTCTCCGTGTCCCATGGAATTTATATCAGTATATACATGTGCAATTAATATTGCAGCAGTATTGTAGTGAGAGATAGTTTTATTTGCCATCCTGTAGAACTGTCCAATCTTACGATTGAGCACAGCTACATTCTCTTGTCTAAGGTTACGTTCTTTAGGCTTCACCCCAGCCTTACTTGCTGGAGCCTCTACCTCAGCCCTGGGCAGCAGAGCACCGATGCTATCTATTAGTATTCCTTGGAGACAACCAGTCCTAGCAAGATCGATAACTTTCTGCAATACATCTTCCATTATATCTGTCTCTGCAAATAGTAATCGGCTTTCATCTATGCCTAAGCTTTTCACCCAGTCTGAATCATAGCTATTCTCAATGTCTGCTATCAACCAGATTGCATCGGGGTTCTCTTGCTGATTGTAACCAATGACCTGATACGCCATGGAAGACTTACCTGTTTGAGAACGCCCAGTAAATACACTGAACTTGCCAGAAGGAATGCCGCCATCAAGATTCTCATCGAGCTGGGGTATTCCAGTAGGTAGTTTCTCGTAGTCTAAAGCTTCAGAAACAAGCTTATCGCTAGCAAATCCTATGATAGACTCTGGATCCGTCTTACGCATACTATGAACAAGTTCATTCAATCGGGTCTTTTTATCGTCTAGAGATAGTTCTGTGTTTCTAGAAGACTGGCTATCATTATCTGCTTTCTTCTTCTT
>JAFDAE010000314.1 GCA_019314005.1 Deltaproteobacteria bacterium
GGCCTATTTGACGAAAACTTGCGGAAATTTGGGCCGTTTCTCACGCTTTTGCAGTAGGATCAGAATTCTCGGACAGCCTCCTAGGTCCGATCATTTCCTCCGGCCTGACGTATTTGTCAAATTCTTCTTCCGTCAAAAGACCCAACCCAACAGCCGCCTCCTTAAGAGTCTTACCTTCTGCATGGGCCTTTTTAACTATTTTTGCGGCGTTGTCATATCCTATTTTTGCGTTTAAGGCAGTAACCAGCATCAATGAATTTTCTACGTTTTTTTTGATTTGTTCCATGTTCGGCTCTATCCCGACCACGCACCTATCATTAAAGGTCTCGCATGAGTCTGCAAGAAGGCAGATAGACTGGAGAAGATTGTAGATCATGACCGGTTTGAAGACATTCAGCTCAAAGTTGCCGGATGCCCCCGCCATATTGATAGTGACGTCATTTCCGACAACCTGGACGCATACCATAGTCATTGCCTCGCACTGGGTGGGATTGACCTTGCCCGGCATGATCGAGCTCCCCGGCTCGTTGACGGGAATGATGATTTCGCCGATGCCGCACCGAGGCCCGCTTGCCAGCCATCGTATGTCATTTGCGATTTTCATTAGGCTACAGGCGACCGTTTTAAGAGCGCCGCTCGCCTCTACGACGGCATCGTGGGCGGCCAATGCCTCAAACCTGTTTTCAGCGCAAACAAAAGGGTATTTGGTGATGGCTGCTATCTCTTCAACCGCCAGTCTTGCGTAGTCAGGATGTGTATTAAGGCCGGTGCCTACGGCCGTGCCTCCTATTGCAAGCTCCAGGAGATGTGGGAGGGTGTTTTGTATCGCCCGAATTCCGTGGCTCAGTTGAGAGGCATATCCCGAAAACTCTTGTCCCAATGTGATGGGGGTTGCATCCTGAAGGTGCGTCCTTCCGACTTTTACAATCTGACCAAAGGCCCTTGCCTTGTCGGCCAGGGTCTCTTCCAACAAAAAAAGCATGGGAAGGAGTCGGCCACTCAACTCTGAAACCGCGGCAATATGCATAGCGGTGGGAAAGACATCGTTTGAGGATTGAGATTTGTTGCAGTGATCATTGGGATGAAGCGGACTTTTATTTCCCATCTCGCCGCCAAGGATCTCAATCGCCCGGTTGGAGATAACCTCGTTTACATTCATATTGGTCTGCGTCCCGCTTCCTGTTTGCCAGACCAACAGAGGAAAGTGCTCGTCAAGCTTGCCGTCAATTATTTCATCAGCCACCCGGCATATGATTGTGGCTTTGTCTTCTTCCAAAAGGCCCAGCTTGTCGTTAACAGTAGCTGCTGCTTTCTTGACAATACCCATTGCCCGTATAACCTCACGAGGCATTCGCTCCGTGCCTATCTTGAAGTTTTGAAGTGCCCGCGCGGTCTGCGCGCCATAATATTTATCTGCCGGGACCTCTATCTCTCCGATACTGTCCCTTTCAATCCTGACCTTCATGGGGAAGACTCCTTTTTTAATCTGCCATCTAAAACCTTTGCAAACTGCGTAAAATTGCTTCTACTCTTATTTATTTACTCCATCTTCAATTCTGTTGTCCAGCAAAATCCATAGGGTTTTCAGGGCAAAACAGCTATAGGAGATCAGTCTATAAACCTGATCTCCACCGGATTTGGCACGGCCTTTACACGGTAAAGGTAGTCAAAAAAACACTTCAATCCCTTCTGGTAAGATCCATCAAGGTCATATTTTAGGTGATTGAAATACTCCCTGCATTCCTTCACTGTTAGGTCTGCGTTATTGTGTACTTCGGCGCTGATTTCGGCAAGATGTGCCAGGCCGTATGCTTTTGATGAGAGTATGGAGCTGTGGATTTTTTTGCAGGTTTCGGGATGGGCTGAGTAGAATTTCTTGCGCACGGCCCAGACAGCAAAGACAAAGGGAAATCCCGTAAGCTTGCGCCATGCCTCGCCAAGGTCAAGTACGTAAGGGAAGATCGACTGCTGCCTTAACCGGAGGGCTTCATCACCGATAGACAAAACAGCGTGACAATCATTTTTTGACACGGTGTCTGAATGTATCCTTTCTGTCGTGTAGACCGGGGTTACACTAAAAAGCTCTGTGAATAAGAGCTTTATCAGTTGGATTGAGGTAGCAGAGCTTTCGGTAAGAACTATTAATTTTTCGTCCAGTTTTTCAAAGGGGACTTTGCTCAAAAGAAGCACGCTGTCCACAGGACCGAAGGAGCTGACGGAAAGGTCTGGAAGGATCAAATACTTTTCCGATTCAAAGGCATATGCAGCAGAAGATATCAGGCTGATATCGAGTTTTCCTTCCGCCAGGAGATGGTTTAAGTAGCTCGGTTCTCCCCTTGTGGTCGTGAATGTTTCTTTAACCACTCCTTTGTCAAAGCCGTAGAAGACGGGCCTGGTGTTTAGATAGTCTGTTCTTCCTAAGCGGGGAATTATCTGTCTTGATTGATCCATTTAATCCCTTTGCGATATCCTTCACACACAATCTCTTCATACAATTTTTCAGGAGCACAAGAACTTACCGGGACAGATATCAACAATCCTTCTTTCCCTTCATCTATACTTCCAACTTGCTCTTCCATATTGAGCGCAGCCGCTCCATTTATGGTCCCCATCTTGATAATTTCTCCCGGAGGGATGGAAGGAGCAATCCCCTTTATTGCCGCCATTTCCTTTAAAACAGAAAGATCGTCATTACTGGCAAGACTGTCTGTCCCGAGCGCGATCTTCAAACCTGCGCGCAGCAAAGTTTCGACCGGGGGGGAACCTACCCTCAATGCATGATTGCTCCTCGGACACAGGCAGATTTTGGACCTTCTTCTTGATAGGGTTTCGATGTCTCCATTCGATATCTGCACCAGATGTATACAAAGCGTATGTGGAGTGAGCAATCCGAGATCGTCCAGATATTGTACTGGGCTTTTGTTAGGGGGGGACCAGTCACCGTTCCAGAACTTACGTTCCGTAAGGAGGTCATACATGGGGCCCTTACCCATGAGGAAATCCGCTTCATATTTACTTTCTGCAACGTGAACAGACAGAATTGGAAAACCTTGCATGGATAAGGCCTGCACCTGCTTTAAAAGCTCGGGCGAAACCGTGTACGGGGAGTGCGCGGCAAGTCCGACACGGGGACGTTCGCAATGTTTCAATCTAT
>JAFDAE010000315.1 GCA_019314005.1 Deltaproteobacteria bacterium
AAATGTACTTGTCTGCTTCTTCCCCAAATAAGAAGCCGGGATTACCGGAAAGCTTGAACTCTGATCCTTTTCCATTATTGATTAAAAGGATTCGCAGATTATTTCCTATGTGGCGATTACCTATTACATTCAAGTCATAGAAAAAAGCCAAATCTCCAACTACTCCAAAATACAGATTGTTTTTATTCACAAGAGAAGCGCCGAACAACGACGAAACATCACCGTCAATACCAAATCCGCCTACATTCGACGCAGATGTCACCGATTTGGGAAGCTCAAAGAAATTCCATGATCTAAGGCTATTAAGAATGCCAAAATGGATCGTAGAATCCTCCGGGATTAGATGCGCCATTCTAGATGCGACCCAAACATTCGAAAACGGCAAATCCGGGATTTTGCTGTATAATTTTTCGATTTTACTTTTACATGTTTCCAGATAACCGGACGCTATTGTGTCGTTATTTTTTGTATAGTGTTCAAAAAAGTCTTGCTCAGGCATTTCAAAAATATAGCGCAACTTTTGAAATGTATCGCGTATCTCTCCATCTTCACTAACTCTCCATACCTGCTTATCGGCAACCCTGATAGTACTATAATCGCCTGTAACCTCTCCAATATGAACCAAAACATCAGGAACGACCGCTGAGTCAAACATTCTTTGACAAGCTGCAAGGGAATATAATACACGGTATTTGCCCTTATAAGAACTTGTATGATCACAAAAAACAACGGCATCAGTTGAGGCGCAAAATCTGTCAAGTATTTCGGTTTGCTCCTCAGACATTGCCTTGTGAGCGCCAATGAAAACAGCAATTTTGCCGCAAGGTATGTCAGGAAACTCACTTCTTAAAGTGATTCGATTAATTATACGCACATCAGGCAATACTCTTGTGTGGAATAAACGTGAGTATGTAGTAGGATTATTAATGTGAACCGGGCCTCCTCCGTGACGACTCAGTTCTAAAATAGCTCTGTTGGCTTTAACTTCACAGTCCCACAAATCATCATCGTCTTTCACTATCGGCAATGTTACACTGAACCTTACTACATCTTTTGGCATGACAGTCCGGTCAATAACCTGTGCTACATGATGTCCCACTTTCGAAACAGCCTGCGTTGCGGTAACAGCCAGAACCGGGAGTTTACGGTGAAAGGCTTCGGTCAATCCCGATAAATAGTTCCTAGAAGCCGTAGCTCCTGTGCAAGTAATTACCACAGGCTCACCAGATTCAGCTGCCAGTCCACAAGCCATATAAGCAGCCGACCGTTCATCAACACAAGAGTACATTTCGAAATACGGATCATTTTGCAGACTTCCTACGAATGCAATATTTGTAGTCCCTGGTGATGCGACTACCTTTCGGATACCATGAGCCCTAAGTAGTGCAATCAAAACAATTGTGTTCTTTTCATCTGTATAGTATTTTGGCATAACTTGCCCCTTATCAGATTTCGTCAGAAATCGTATAAACGCTCTTTTTGGTTTCTGGGATTTTTTCCCAGTATTTCCTGCCGGGATTTATAGACATCCTCTTTCTTTTCCGGAATCTGGATTTCATCCAGCTTTCTAAGTCCACCACGAAATCTCTTACTCCTACTGTGTCAAACACTCCTGCAAGTTTTTTACTATAGGCTAGACCCGCTGCGGGGCACATTGGGATAGCGCAGCAATAGCTGAATGCATCCTGGCTCCAATGAAGAAATCGCATAGACCGATAGAATACTTGATCTCAGTCTAATCATAGTTACCGTCCAGTACAAGAACCTTTTCCTGAACATCCATTGGAGGCATATCCCAAATTGTCTGCCAAGCTTCAAGGTCGTTTTCCACCGGCATATTCACAGGAATAACATGAGGTACCAGCAAAATGTAATGATTCGGGCGCTTTGTAAATGTTAAATCAGGATTTGCCATTTGACACCATAATCTGGTACTCCTGCACGGAACACCATCGATAATACCACAATCATGGCCTCTATTTCAAGGCGCCGGGTCACCACCATGGCCGATACGCCTCGCGGAAAGGGCTCGAAACGCGCCAATTCGCCGAGAATCCCGTACTTTGGCAGTTTCTACGCGCACCTCGATCGGCGATTTCTCCTCGGTCGTGTGGGTTTTCATCACATTGCCGGTCATCCTGCCCTCAGAAGCTCCGGACTGGCTCTCAATCGGCTGATTCGCTCAAGCTTCTTCACGGTTATGACCTGAGATAACTACCTAACCGATACGTTTCGGCCTTTAAACGGCATTAGCATAGGTGAAATACGGGTGTATGTCAATGAGGTTGGCACTGAGAGGCCTTGGTCAGAATGTGGCCTTCAGCGTTTGTGTCTTACTTCCGCTTCCCAGGCTTTCAGCAGGTACTTGAGCCTGCGAACCTGATCCGGTCTCTGTGTAAGGAGATTGTTCTTCTCGGCCGGGTCGGCGGCGAGGTCGAAGAGGTATTCCTGTGTTTTAACGTCGTTTTGGAGACGGATGTATTTTAGCGACCCGTGGCGGACGGCTTTTCTTGTCCATGGCGCTCTTCGGGCTCGCCAGAATAGGGTGCGTTGCTTGAGGGGCACGTTGGCGGCTACGGCGGCGAGTATGTCGATTCCGTCAAAGGGACGGTTGGGAGGCGGAGCGGTTCCCACGGCTGCGAGTATTGAACGCGAGAAGTCCATTGTGATGCAGGGCTGGTCGGACGTCGTTCCGGGAGCAAGGATGCCGGGCCAGACGGCGATACAAGGAACTCTTATTCCGCCTTCGAAGAGGTTGCCTTTATAGCCTGAGTATGGGGAGTTATCGCCTGTTTTGTTGGCGCCGTTGTCGCTCATGAAGACAAATAGGGTGTTTTCAGTCAGACCTGCATCGCTCAAGGCTTTAGTTATTTTGCCTACGCCTTGGTCCATGCGCTCGACCATTTTTACGTATGTCTCTCGTGTCCCTTTGTTATAGTCGTGATTGGGGCTTTTTGTCTTCGGGGCCCTGGTAGGGAGTGTGCGGGGCGGTGTAGGCGACGTATAGGAAGAAGGGGGTGTCCTTGCGGCGTCGGATGAAATCGATGGCGTCGTCGGTGATCAGGTCGGTGCGGTATCCTTCGCGTTTTGCGGGGCGGTCGTTGAGGTACAGGGCGGGCTCGCCTGTGTATTCATCGTGGTGGAAGTAATCGA
>JAFDAE010000316.1 GCA_019314005.1 Deltaproteobacteria bacterium
AAGATGCGCACCAAGCTATATACACTTGAATATCAGCAGGTTAATAAGAAGTATTGGAAAAGGGGAAAAGTTCTTTTATGTGAGTATAAAAACTGCCTTAAAAAGGGTGGGTGTTCTATTTGTGGATATAATAGATGTTTATCGGCATTAGACTTTCACCACTTAGAGGGGAAAACTAAGACAATATCGCAAATACCAAGTATTGCAGGAATAAAGACTGAGGTAACAAATAATCCCGTAGTTGTTTTATGTGCAAATTGTCATAGAGAACTTCACGCTGGAATGATGGATGGATTAAACTTAATGCGCAAGCGTGTTGTTGTATCAGGGGTGCAATTATGTCTGGTATAAGAAAGATGATATATATAAAAAATTCTGATATTTGGGAGTCTATTCGGGGTGCGGCCAAGAGCTGTGGTCGTTCGGTGAGTAATTATTTAGTCAATTTACATCGTGAGAGGCTGTTATCCATTTGTCCTGAGTGCCGATTGGAGCTTGGTCATCGTGATGGTTGCATTACTGGGCATAGGATGAAGAATAATGGCTTATAATAAAATAGATACCCGCGCCGTTGATATGTGGAATAACCTCCATAGCCTCCAGATGATTGCCGACGAATTAGGCGTTTCTCGTCATGGAGTAAAGAAGTACTTAAACCGTCACGGCATTGATACCCGTAAGCGTAAGTGGGAAGTAGTCTGCCATCAATGCGGGGAGAAGTTTGAAAAACATCGGTGTCAGATCCGCAAGAATAAGTTCAATTACTGCTCTACTGCTTGTTATCATGGGAATACAAGAAGCCCGGAATATCAGGTAGGCCGTCAGGATTCTCGCAGTGCCAGGGCCGCCGTTAGAGCCTGTGGGTATTATATGATTGATGGTGAGGCTGTTTATTATAAGGACGGGAATACTTCAAATAACGACCCGAGCAACCTGATGGTGTTTGCCAATAATGATGAGTGTATGCGCTGGCATCGAGGGGATCGGGAAGTAGTTAAACCGTTGTGGCCAATCTGAGGGGCGAGAGATGAAAGATGAACATGATTTCAGCAAAGGAAAGAGGGGCGCTATCGACAAGGGGTTTGAGAAGTGGAAAGAAAAAAACTTATTCAAACTAATAGATACTGCACTACCAAGTCACGATCCACCGTTTAATGAATATGAGGATTTTGCAAGAGTAATATTCCAGGCGGGAATGGCCCACTATGCCCAAAACGATTTAGCGGGGGATGAGAGGAAAAGAATTGTAGAGATTTTCAAACCTTGGTTAGATTCTATGGCCCCGGTGGATAGACAAAACATATTAGACCGCATCGAAAAGGAATCAAAATAACCAACATTACAATAAGGTCAACATGGCAAAGAAAAAAACTAAAACCCCGCCACCGTCCGAATTAGAAAAAATAGAGCAACTTCTACAATTCTCCCGGTATAAGACCACTCGAGTATTCCAGCGATACTTGCGCCTGCCCCATAAAGTAAAAGGATTATTCACCGGCAACCAGAGCATGAAAACCTCGGCAACCGCTTATCAGTACGTCTTGAGGATCCTCGGCACTCACCCTGTTCCCAAGTTCAACGTATTATACTTCGAGTGTAGTAAGCGGGCCGAACTGTTTGAAAGCTCCGAGGATCACGAAATCTACCACAAACTAAAAGAAGTCTATGTCAAAGCCCATCCGTCAAACTGGGTAAATCCCTTGGACAGCGGTACTTTCAGGATAAAAACCCTACCTAAAGACAACACCTGTCCGGAGTGCGGGTCTAAAATCGTCATACACAGAAGAAAGACCCGTATATTCAGGTTCGCGTCCGAAACTCTGCCTACCGAAAAGGGCGTTATTGAAGGCGATACGGTCCAATCAGCCGAAGTTAAAAACACGCAATACCCCGAATTTAAGAAGTGGTGTCCACCGTTCTTAATAAAAAGAGACAATATTACAGTAAGAAACAGCGTTTTAACCCTGCACGATCCCAATGGTAACAGGATGTTCGGCGACCTTCAATACATCGGCGCCGATATTATGATAGAATTCTCGGGTTATAGCCAGTCGGTTCAGGCCGGGGCCGGGGTGCAGCGCCTATCCGTCTGGGAAGATGAGGAACCGCCACTCGATTTCCACGAAGAACAGTTCCCGCGCTTACTCGCCGAAGATGGCGACATAATCATAACAGTAACTCCCGCCAATGGAATGACCTGGACTTACGATGATGTATTTGAAAAGGCCAAGATCCACATCAGAACGCCCGCTATCTGTAAATATTACCTCGAGGAAGAAAATAAGACCGTCAAAGAAATAGAACACACCGACTCAACCCACGATATTGCTGTAATCCAGGCCGCCACGGACGATAACCCCACCCTTTCACCCGATGTTGTCGATGCTATGTATAACGAAATGCCGGACCTGGACGGAACTGCGATTGCAACCCGGCGTTACGGCATATTCAAGCAGGCCACCGGCCGTATATTCAAAGACATGGATTATCGCGTCCACATGATAGACCCTAAAACCTACGGAATCGGCCTTGAATACATAAACGGCATGGTTTTAGCCCGTTCATTCGACTTCCACCCTGCGAATCCACACGCTATTGTATGGGCCGGCCTATCATCCACCGACGAATTGTTCATATATCGTGAGTGGGCTCCATCACCCGACAAATGGGTTATATCTCGTCTATCCCGGCACATGGCGGTAGAGTCCGGCCATGAGAAATACGTCTGCAACCTGATAGACCCACTCGCTAAAACAGCTAACCAGGAAACCGGCAAATCCACAGTAGAGCTTATGAACAACGAATTCCTGGATTTAAAAAAAGCCGGTATTGGCCTGGGGGGATATTGGGAGGTATTCAACACTAAAGGCGAAGTGGGCCGGGACGCAATCAAGGAAAGATTATACAACTCATTGACTGTCGAGCGCCCGTTCAACAATAAAATCGTAGTGGACGGTAAGACAAAACACGTTCCCACCATCTGGATATTCAATACTTGCCGTGAAACCGCCCGATCGCTCAAACAATGGAGGCTCGAGTCGTGGGCCAGCAACCGCCAGTTAGCCACTCGGGACCGCAAGGAAAAACACGCCGAGAAATGGAGCCACTTCTGCACAGCACTCGAGGGACTCTTAAAAGATAAGCGTTTCAGG
>JAFDAE010000317.1 GCA_019314005.1 Deltaproteobacteria bacterium
TAATGATAGCCAATTTAGAGAACTAATTTACGGCAATTACCGCATCATTTATCGTATCGAAACCAAACAAATATCCATTCTCACGATTCGACATGGCAGACAAATATTGCCAATCAATGAAATTAAGACATAACAAGCGCATGGACAACCTCACCTTTTTTTCCCAAGGACTTAAAAAGGAAGAGAATGGAAGGATGGGCCGGGAGCGAGGTACAATGAAACAGTTTTTGATCATTTTGACGATGGTGGGACTTATTGTCTTTCCTTTTTGTCAGTCTCCCTCTGCGGAAGAGCCTTCGTCTACTCTCCCTCTGGCTTCACATTTTTCAAAAAAGTACAAGGATGATTTGAGCGGCCTCCTTGCCAGGCGGTATATCCGGGTATTGATCGCCTTCAACAAGACCAATTTCTTCCTTTCCGAAGGTAAGTTTTTTGGGTTTGAGTACGCCCTTTTAAAGGATTACGAGGCATTCCTTAACAAAGGGATCAAAAAACGGGAACTGAAAGTTGTCCTTGAATTTGTCCCGTGTGAGGGCAATCGACTGATAACCGAACTGTTGAAGGGGTATGGGGATATCGTTGCGGCCGGACTGACGATTACCCCAAAACGATCTGCCATGGCAGATTTTACAGCACCCTATTTGACCGGGGTTGACGAAGTGGTTGTCACCCGCAAGGGGGATCCAAGGCTGCGTACCCTCGACGATCTGGCCGGACGCAACGTATGTGTGAGGAGGAGCAGCAGTTATTACGAAAGCCTAATTTCCCTCAATAGGAAGCTTGTTGAGTCCGGAAAACGGCCTGTCCGGATTATAAGGATGGATGAGAACCTGGAGACCGAGGACATCCTTGAACTGGTAAGCAGCGGTGCGGTGGAGATGACCGTAGCTGACAGCCATATTGCCAAAATATGGTCAGGCATACTCAAGAATCTGGAGATTCACGAAAATGTAAAGCTTCGCTCAGAGGCCAAGATTGGATGGATGGTCAGAAAGAATAACCCTGAACTAAAAGCGAGTTTGAACGGATTCTTAAAGACTCGCAGGCAGGGCACGCTTTTTGGAAATATCTATTTCAACCAATATTATAAGAAAAATCCCTGGATAAAAAACCCTCTCCGTAGCGGAGAAACAAAGAAGTTGCGGAAATATAAACATCTCTTCCAAAAGTACGCATCGCGTTACGGATTCGATTGGCTGCTTATCATGGCCATGGCGTATCAGGAATCCGGGTTGGATAACAACAAGAAGAACCCATCCGGCGCTGTCGGTATCATGCAAGTGCGGCCCCAAACAGGCAAAGACAAAAACGTCGGTATCGAAAATGTGCATCTCTTGGAAAACAATATTCATGCGGGTGTAAAATATCTGGCCTTCCTCCGAGACCGGTATTTCGACGACCAGGAGATTCGACCACGGGATCAACTTCGATTTGCCATTGCCGCATATAATGCGGGTCCTGCCAAAATACGGCGGGTCAGGTCATTGGCAAAGAAGATGGGAATGGACCCCAACCAGTGGTTTCGGAATGTAGAGTTGGCCGCCTTAAAGCTGATTGGACAAGAGACTGTCAGATACGTAAGCAACATCAATAAATATTACGTTTTATACCGGCTTGCACCGGAACTCTTGGAAACTCGGGAAAAAGAAAAAGCCGAGCTTAAGAAAGGGGTGTAGTGGGTTGGTACGCCCGGCAGGATTCGAACCTGCGACCTACGGATTAGAAGTCCGTTGCTCTATCCAACTGAGCTACGGGCGCATGTGTTTTTGCAAAGCTCTCAAATAGTGGGACACTTTTTACACCAATGCCCATATTTTTGCAAGGGGTTTTCCATACCCCGCCAATCCGGTTAATTTCTGCAATTCTTTTTAATTGCCTTTGAAAAAAAACTCTCATATATTGATTTCATAACAAGAAAAATTGCAAACGATCTCTTATGAGGGGTGTCCATTATGAAAACTATCTGCTCCTGTTTTTTGTCTTTGCTTCTTACCTTTGTTGCCACCATCTCCTTTGCTTTCAATACTCAGGATATGATCGATCTTAAAAATGCCGGATTCAGCGATGAGATAATCCTGCTTATGACCAAACCCACGCGTTCCATCCAACCAAAGGACGTAATTAAGCTAAAAGAGGCTGGTGTTACCGAAGATGTTATCAAGCAGATGATATTAGACGACCTTAAAGAACCGATCAGTCCTACCTCCACCGACGACCGATTGATAGTAGACCAGATTATTAATCTGAAAAAATCCGGTGTGAGTGACGAAACCATACAAAAAATGTTGGACCGTGAGGAAAGAGAACGTGCAAGATACTATGGCGTCACCCGAACGGTCAAGCACCCCGACGGTTCGGAATCGATTGTATATGGAGATCTGAAAAAAGAGCCTTTTCCCGACACCAAACATTATTACATCAGTACAAGCGAATACCTTGAATCTCTTTCTCTAAGCATAAACAGTGACGGCACCCTTACGGCCGAGGAGAAGAAACTGTGGGAGGGTATTTTCGGGGCGCTGAGACTAAAGAAGGATATCGACTAGTCAGAGCAAACTTCGGCGACCTTTGCAAAACGCTACGCCTTTTCCATCTCTTTTGAGTGAACAGTCAATCATTTTCCATCTTTTTTTCAATTTGCTAAAATAATTCAAGACCTTTGTGGTTGAAACCGAAAAGAGAAAAATAAAGACATTTTTTATTTGGACAACAGCCCATAAGAGTAGAAGTACAGAAAGAGGTGGTAAATCATGAAAGTGCTGGTGGTCGACGATTCCCTGTTAATGCTTCACGCCCTTGTTTCAATTCTCTCAGAGGCTGGCATCACAAGCATTATGCAGGCTACAGACGGGGAGGAGGCTGTAAGAAAAGTCGCAGAAGAAGCCCCGGACCTTGTGTTTATGGACTGGATTATGCCCAACATGTCTGGGATCGAGGCTGTGTTGCAGATTCGCGCAGGTGGAAGCCAGGTTCCGATTATTATGTGCACCAGCAAATCCGACAAGGAGCGCGTGATCGAGGCCATTAAAGCAGGGGCCAACAATTACGTCGTGAAACCGTTTGACCCTGAGGTAATCATGAGAAAGATTGACGAAACCATGGCGAAAGCCGCGTCTAACTGATTGAGACCTTTGCATAACGCGACATTTTGAAGCCTGACGCCGCATCACGGGGAAATGGCAGTTATGCAAAGGTCTCATTACAAAAGGCTCTTCACATACTTAACCGCATTTTGAAAGATCCGCACGCCCTCGGTAGGGCCGGCATCCAGTGATTCCCCTTTACGCTTTTTCTCTTCTTTTATACGAGGCCAGTCAGGATGATTGGTCCAGTGGTTCAGATCCCGGCAATGTCGGCGAGAGAACCGTTCGGATTGAATGGAAAACGTCCTCCTGCAGGGTCTCCATCAGGGTCGGCATATTGAAAAACTACCTGATTTCCTTGTTGCAGTTTTTGAAGTGTTTCCCGGTCGGTATAAAATTTTCCTTCACCGTGGCGTATCGGGAACTCCGGATGTTTTAATCCCTTAGTGAAGATACAGGGGGACGCGGGATTGGTCTTCAGCCGGACCCAATCATCCCGAAAATTGCCGCAGTCATTGAAGGTAAGGGCCACAGATCTCCCAGTGTAATCTCCGTTGAGACCGGGAAGCAGTCCAAGGTTGACCAGGGTCTGAAATCCATTGCAAATACCTATAATCAGCTTTCCGTCTTCTATAAATTGCTGAAGTTCCTTGCCGAGGTTGTATTTCAGGCGCACAGCCTGCACCACGCCGGCACCGTGATCATCACCCCAACTGAATCCTCCAACGAACGCAAGGATATGAAAGTCGGCAAGATGGGCCTCCCCATTTATGAGCGAATTGATGTGTACCCTTTGTGAATCTCCTCCGGCCATATCAAAGGCGTACGCGGTTTCAATGTCGCAGTTAAGGCCGTAACCTGTGAGGACCAATACACGGACGTCTTTCATATGAGCCCTCCAAAGGGACGCTTCCAGGACTCTTTCAAATCGGAAACCGGGATATCAATCAATGGTGTTGCGTCGACATTGATTTTTAGTTCCGGTTCATCCGTCACGGTTCCGATGCAGGCATGGGGTATATCTTTAAACAGGCTTTCGAAAGGTTCTTGATTCCGTGGATCTATGGTAACGATAAACCTCCCCGCGCTTTCAGAATAGAGGATCTTATCGTTTCGGGTAAGATTTTCTGTCGGGACTTTGGAAAGATCGATATCCATCCCAAGACCACCCCCCATGGCGACCAGAGAGAGGTGAATTCCCAGTCCTCCCCGGTATATTCCATGGACGGATGCGACCAGCTCATCTTTGATGGTCTTGTTTAAGGTGCGATAACAATGCATGAATTCATCCGGGGCCACTTCCGGGACATTCAGACCGATCTCATTGAAATGTTCATAATATTCAGAACCTCCCAACTCGTCCCTGGTCATGCCGAGAACGTAGACCAGGTCTCCGGCGAATTTTGCGTCCATTGTAACGCATTTTGAGATATCCGGAATAAGACTGGTGGAGGTAAATTGAAGGGTACACAAGGCTGAGACCTTGTGCGCTTCACCGTGTCTTCCTTTAAGGTATCCATCCACGTACATGCTGTCTTTGCCGGAAAGGAGGGGAACCTGATAGGCAAGGCAGGTGTCGCGAAGCGCCCAGTTCGCCCGAACTAATTGGGAGGCTTTGTATTTTCCGTCGGGATTTTTTTCCGGATGGTATTGTATATTGGGCCAGCAGAAGTTGTCCACGCCACCGATATGGTCGGGGTCGCCTCCTACGGCTATTACTCTACGGATTGCCTCATCAATAGTGCAGGCAACCATGTTGTAGGTATCAATTTTTGAATAGGTCGGGAGAAGCGCCTGCGAGGCTGCAAGCCCCTGTGTAGAGTTGAGCACGGGGCGTATTACCGCGGCATCACTGAAAACATCGCGGTCTTTTCCGACAAGCGGCTTGATCACACTGGTGCCCTGTACCTCATGGTCGTATTGCCTCGCAATCCATTCCTTGGAGGCGATATTAGGGCGTGCCAATATATCGAGAAGCACTTTTGATGCATCGTCCGGTTCTGTCAGGACAGGCTCTCTGAATCCCCGCGCCTCCGGTGGTTGCCATTCCGCGTCAAAGACCCATTGTGGAAAGTCGGACTCCATAAAATCGATGTCAACATAAGCGCAGGTCTTTCCATTATAGGTAATATGCAGTTTCCCGGAATCGGTATAGCGCCCTATTATTGTACTTTCCACGGCATGCTTTTCTGAAAGCTCAAGGAAGCGGTCCTCATTTTCCGGACTAACCGCAACTGTCATCCTCTCCTGTGATTCAGAGATCCAAATCTCCCATTGATCAAGCCCTTCATATTTTAAAGGGACTTTTTCCAGTTCGACTACGCACCCGTTACTGAACAGGGCCGACTCTCCAATGGAAGATGAAAGGCCGCCTCCACCGTTGTCTGTAATAAAGGTAGTTAGGTCCTCATCTCGAGCTTCCAGTAAGAAATCGTGCATCTTCTTTTGGGTGTATGGGTCGCCGATCTGAACATGGCCTGCAGGGGTATGCTCGGAATAGCTTTCAGAGGATGCTGTTACCCCATGGATGCCGTCTTTTCCCACGCGACCGCCGCACATGATAATCAGGTCGCCTGCAGAGGTGGTCTTCTTTTCGCAGGGGGTGTCATTGATTTTTGCGGGCATAAGACCAAGGGCGGTTACGAAGACAAGGCACTTGCCCAGATATCCCTCGTCGAACAGGACCTGGCCATAGGGGGTCGGAATGCCGCTCTTATTGCCGCCGTCGCGTACACCCTCAATAACGCCGTCCAAAAGACGTCTGGGATGGAGACGGGGCCGGAGATCTCCCGCATAATTTCTTGGTCCCACACAATAGCCGTACATCCCCATAATGAGCTTTGAACCCTTGCCTGTACCCATTGGGTCGCGGTACACTCCCACAATGCCGGTAATGGCCCCGCCATAGGCCTCCATGTTGGAAGGAGAATTATGAGTCTCACCTGTAATGACGTAATGGTAGTCATCGTCAAACCTTCCCACACCGGCATTGTCCCAGAGTACGGAGATGACCCATGGTTTTTGATTTTTGATCGTTA
>JAFDAE010000318.1 GCA_019314005.1 Deltaproteobacteria bacterium
TATCTGGCTCGCGATAATAGGGACGATTATATATTTGGTAATTTAGATTTAGGAATTTAGGGATTAAGGAATTTAGGAATTACTTTTCTCAACCGCCGCCTGGGCTAATTGATCTGCACGTTCGTTCTCCGGGACACCCGCGTGCCCCTTAACCTTGATGATTTTGAGGTCTTTAAACCTTTTCATTAATAAACGGATGTTATTGACCAGATTTATGTTCATTTTCGCTTTCCAGCCAAGCATGAGAAGGCCGTAGCAGTACTTGCTGTCCGTGTAAAGCCGAACAGGGATATCGGTCTTCTTGAGGCTCTTCAGCGCCACTTCTATGGCCGTGAGTTCCGCGATATTGTTGGTGGCATTCCCTATGTATTCGGAAATGTCCTTTTCTTTGTCGCCATAGCGAAAATATACCCCGATCCCTGATGGCCCGGGGTTCCCGGACGACGCCCCGTCAGTATAAATCGTTATGACACCATCTTCGGGTATAGGGGAAACGCTTTTAGAGACCCGCACTTTTTTGGAGGCAGTTTTTTCTTTTCTCTTTTTCAGCTGGTTAGGATCGATCGGCTGAACCGCCTCCGTAGGCACATAATATTCATAATCATGATTGATCTGATACTTGATCAATACCTTGGCATCGCGGACCACCGGCTCCCCCTGTTCATCAACACAGAGATAGACCTTATGGCCCTTAAACATCATCCGTTTCCAGTTGTTATTTGTCATCTGTCCTCTGTCTTCTGTTCTCTGTCCTCTGTCTTCTGTTCCCTATCCTCCATTCAATTTGCCTACAGATCCCTCGCACAGTTGATACATCCTTTGAAGTTAAATGCGTCCGCGCAAAGGCCCTTCGGATATTCATCATCCAATAGTCAGGATTATCATCCTTTATAAAATCTATTTCAATAAGGATCTGTTTTAAATGGTCGTACATTGCTTCAATATCCCGCGAATCGGCAAGCTTTGGAACAGGAGCATCGTTTACTGGTATCTCTGTCATAAATATTTCATAACATAGTATCATTACAGCGTGCGCCAGATTGATGGATGAGTGTTCAGTAGTAGGAATCGTAACTATGGCATGGCAAAGCCGGATCTCATCATTGGTGAGGCCACGATCTTCCGACCCAAAGACAAGGGCGATGCGATTTTTTTCAGAAAGACGGGCCAGATAAGGGGCTATACCGCGGGGCAATTTAATGGCACGCCTGATTCCTCCTGTGCGGGCCGTGGTCCCCACCACATAATTGAACTCAGCCACCGCCTCGCGCAGTGTGTCGTATGTCTTCATCGACTCAATCAGTTCCGCGCCGATCCGTGTGGCAAGATAGTGCATCTTCTCTTTGTCCGGGTTTTCAGGATCGACCACAATCAGATTGCTGATCCCCATATTTCGGGCCGCACGGGCCACGCTTCCGATATTCTCCGGAAAGCGGGGTCTGTTCAGTATAATAGCGAAATTTTCAAGTTTGGGTTTCATGTTTTTTTGATATAGGTGCTCAATAAAGTGGGAGGAGATTTATAACTCGCCGAAAGATATATCCACCACAGAGGCACAGAGAGCACAGAGATAGAATGTTTTTTTGTTTGCCGGGAGACGACGGCAAACAAAAAGATATCAGCCTACGGCAAGAACAAATCGTTAGGATTATGACTCCCGCAGGGATAGCTTCTTTTATCCCATCGTCGTCTCCCGATGGGATAAAAAAAAGAAACCCTCTGTGCACTCTGTGCCTCTGTGGTGAAAATTCCCTGGTCTATTGACCAACCACAATTCAACCTTTCAAAAAAAGCTCTATAACGGGCGGTTAATTTAATAAAGAAAATATTCTTTACGTATCTCCTCAAACTCCTTCAACTCATCTGCCCATTGCTCTTCTATAGACTCGATATCCTCGAACGATTCAATTGCCTCGCGGATTTTTTTATCTCCTATGATCAGGTCTATCGGCAGTTTTTCATACTCGTACTCATATGGCGGTTTTTTCCACTCAAACTCTTCCGGATAAGCCTTTAAGACGGCCTGAAGGAGTGACAGGGTAGTTTTATACGGCTGGAAACGCATTGGATCTGTCACATGGAGCTGGAATCCGTAACAAAGAGTTCCCTGCCACTTATTGGATGTGGGCTCAAATCCGGCACACCTTAAATGTACCCCCGGATATGCAACCTGTTCCGACAGGTCTTTCAAAAATGCCGGTTTGATAAATGGCGCGCCAAACAGTTCAAAGGGGAGGGCGGTGCCGCGTCCTTCAGAGATATTTGTCCCCTCCCACAATACCTGGCCGGGATATACAAGCGCGGAAGCAGGCGTGGGAAGGTTGGGTGAGGGTATGACCCACGGGAGAGATGTGGCAGAAAAGTACATATCCCTTTTCCAACCCGACATCGGGACTACAGTGAGATTACACCCTATCCCAAAGTGTTCGTTAAATAGCCGGGCAATTTCCCCCACGGTAAGGCCAGGGCGCATCGGAATCGGATACATGCCGACAAAGGAAGTATAGTCCGTATTCAGACAGTTCCCCTCTACCTGATTTCCTCCAATCGGATTGGGACGATCCAGGACCACTACCTCTTTTCCATATTTGCGGGCGGCTTCAAGGCATAGGGCCATTGTATAAATAAAGGTATACACCCTGGTGCCAACATCCTGAAGATCGATAATCAGCGTGTCGATCAGCTCGAGCATCTCTTGTTCGGGTATCCTTCTCGGCCCGTACAGGCTGAAAATAGGAATCTTCAGAAAAGGATCTATTATATCTGAAGACGCAATCATATTGTCCTGCTTTTCAGAGAAGAAACCGTGCTGAGGGCTGAAAAGCGCTTTGAGATGTCCGGGAAACGCTTGCGCTAAGAGATCACGGCTGTGCTGAAAGTTTCGGTTTACTGATGCAGGATTGGCCAAAAGTCCAAGCCGTTTCCCCGTTACAATTTTGGACACAGACGGATCAGTGACCAATCTTTCAATACCTGTTTGTACCATATTCTTTTGCATAGTAATTTTGGGTGATTTTTGTCTGGAAATACTGACTAATGAGGCAGTTCCAAAACGTTCAATTTTGTCTAAGGTCAAGAAAGGCGAAGATTTTAGCCACAGGAATACTTGAGGTATTTCGAGGATAGCGGCTGACGCTTCACTGCGTGCCAAAATCTGAGCCTGACGCAGATTCAGCCGTCGTAGCCAAGGCTACTATGGCGAAGTCGGCGATTAGGCAAAAGGGGACGTTTTGAAACTGGTTCTACGGATAAACGCAAAAAACAGAACTTTTATCACCGTCTATTATGACAAAAACCAAATACCCCATTATCTTAGCCCACGGGATCTGTCGTTTCGATCATATAGGGAACATGTTATTCCATATGGATAACTCTGAGGGTGA
>JAFDAE010000319.1 GCA_019314005.1 Deltaproteobacteria bacterium
ACATGGCTGTTTAAAAACTATGAACCAATCCTTGCCAGGCTGCAAATCACGGAAAAAAAGCTGAGCACTCTTTCCCGCCTCAACAACCTTGCGGGGATTGAAACCGATATCTGGGCATGGATTCAATTGCACTACAGGCTTTCAAAAACAACGGGACTTGAATCACTGAAAAATGAAGATCTTGACGCGTTTTATGCGCTCAGGCAGAAACGGGTCGAATATCAGAACGATCTTCGATTGAAGAATCTCAACAATTTCCTGGGAGATATCGCCAAGATCAGGGTTTCATTCAACGGGGGGGAAAGGTTGACAAGCGCTCAGGCCCGTGTGCTTCTGGAAAACATATCGGGTATTATTGCCGAACCCGACATGATATCGAAACACTTTCCCATGGACGAAGATCTGATCGATCTCCTCGTCATCGATGAGGCATCGCAGGTCTCTATTGCCGAGTCTATCTCCCTTGTACTGCGTGCAAAACAGGTTGTTGTCTTCGGCGATGAATACCAGTACGGGGCTGTCGGCGCAATCAATGTGAACTCAAAATATTCCTCCGGTTATTTCAGGGATATCATCAATGCCTATCAGGATGATTACAACGTATCGGCAACAGCTCAGGAGCAAACTGAGCTGATTCAGGAGGTTTCCAGAGAGATAGATGAAGACGACCAGGAGGCCGAATCTGTATTGCGGCCCATGCAGGATAACGCCGGCGCCATCCTGTGGCTCAAAACCTTCAACATCCGCACATCGACCTTAAGTTTTGCCAGGGCCATCGCGAATTACACCACGTCCCTCCGTGAGCATTACCGGAGCTTTCCTGAAATCATCGATTATTCAAATGAGATCTTTTACAAGCCCGCCATGCTGGATCTCAATGTCAACCGCATCCGCACCAAACCGATAGGCGAGGTCCTACAGTTTATCCCAGTAGAAACCAGGGGTAACTCAGGCAGCAATGTAAACCTCGATGAGATCGACGCCATTATCGACGATTTGACGTCGCGGATTGAAGACGGCTTTAAGGGGAGTGTCGGCATTATCACCTCTTTCAAGGACCAGCAGGCAAGAATGGAGCAGGCACTGAACGAAAAGCTCAACATGCCCGAGCTGAAAAAAAACCACGATATGGCCGTATGGTTTGTGGGCGACGTACAGGGCGAAGAACGCGATATTGTGTACTACTCCCTCGTGGAAGACAGCAAGTATGGCAACGCTGATCTGGGAGGCATCTATCCGGTCACCGGCGGTACGGCGGATAACCCCAGGAAGTTAAAAATGCAGCGGCTCAATGTGGGGTTCAGCCGCCCCAGGGACACCATGATCTTTGTTCACAGCATGCCGATCAGCAAATACAGTAAAACCCGGCTTGGCGATGCCTTAAAGCATTATGAAAAGCTCCTTGACGAAAACAAAAAGAATGATTTTTTCATCGAAGACACGGCAATATTCGAATCGCCTGCGGAAAAAGATCTGTACAACCTTCTGATCGGCACGAATTTTGTAAAAACACACAGGGAATTTGTCAAAATCGTTCCCCAGTTCAAGATCGGAGAATACATCCGGGCCGAATACGCCAGGCAGATACCGAAATACAGGGTGGATTTTCTCATGACCTTTTCAAAAGGCGGCAAAGAGCAGACCCTGATTCTCGAATATGACGGCGTGGAATATCACACAAAAAACCCGGATATCGTGACCAAACATAATTTTAGCCAGGAGTACCTCGATTACGACATCAGCCGCCAGATAGAGCTCGAAAGCTACGGCTACCGCTTTTTGAGGCTGAACAAATTCAATCTCAGACCCGGGCAGAAAGACGAAACAAAGACGGACGTGCTGGATAAATTTTTAAACAATGCGTTTGCAGTTGGCTGACTACTCACGTAGTCAGCCTGAAGTCCCGATTCAAGTCGGGAAAGGCTGAAGGAATCAGACGAGCGCGATCGCCACAGTTTGGCGGAGAAACAGTAGATTCTCGTACCAAACATGACTTCAAAATGCGCAGTATCCCCGCTTTTCCCTAAAAGTCTTCAGCCTTCGGCCTATCCACCTGAGAGGTCATGCATTTTTTATCTTGAATATCCTTTACCTGTCTGGTAACGGATATTTTAAAGAATGGATATAGCTTTCAGAAATAAAACTCTTAAGAAGGTCTTTAATTCTGAAAGGGGGGTAGTCGGTTAGCTCCTCCTGTATCCAAAATATGAGGGTGGCATCGTCAAGTGTTACGGCTCGGCCCGAGGCTTCCCTTTTAAAAAAACTATAGAATACAGACACATAACGCAAGGACATGGGAAATATTTCTGGACATCGAAAGGAAGCTCTTGTGGTAATAGGTGCTAACCGACTACCCCCCCTTCTGAAAAAGAGCTGAAAAAGGAATTCGGAACAGAGAAAGCACATTTGATAATGCGCCGCATGGCAGTACTTAGAGCATCAGCGGTATTGGCTGAAGTGCCGCATACAAAACCTGAACGAAGACATGAACTCAGCGGAAAACGCAGAGGTCAATTCGCGGTTGATTTAAAACATCCTTATCGTCTCATCTTCAAACCGGATCATGAGCCATTGCCAAGAAAAGACGATGGCGGAATTGACTTAACGCAAATAACAGCAATCAAAATTCTTGAAGTAGAGGACTATCATTAATGGCCACGACAACCCTGAATCAATATAATCCCGACTATGCTATTCACCCTGGGGAGATTTTAGAAGAGACTCTTGAAGCCCGGGGGATAACAAGGACTGCGTTTGCCGAACGCACCGGCCTGTCCTTAAAGACAGTCAGCCAAATCATCCATGGAAAAGCTCCGGTTACCCCTGAAACCGCCATTCACTTCGAGCGGGTTTTGGGCGTATCTGCAAATATATGGAATAATCTTAACGCATATTATCGATTGCATGTTGCTAAAATTGCTGATCGGCGAATGCTTGAAAACAAAAAAGAATGGGCACAGAAATTTCCCCTGACAGAACTTGCGAAAAGGGGCTTTATTCGCAGACGACAAAACCTTGCCGAAACAGTTGAAGAACTTCTGGATTTCTTTGGCGTTGCGAGCGTAGAGGCCTGGAAGGCCCAGGTTCAGCGCATTGTTGTTTCATACAGAA
>JAFDAE010000050.1 GCA_019314005.1 Deltaproteobacteria bacterium
TACTGTTGCGAGTTGCGAGTTCCGGGTTACGAGTCTACCCCCTTACTCTCCTGTGGCATCAAATGACGCTGTGTATCGTAGTACCCAATTTAGGCACCTTCCCTTCTTAACCCGCAACTCGTAACCCGCAACTCGTAACCCGTAACCCGCAACCCGTAACCCGTAACGGATAGCCGCATTCATCTGCGTCCGAAAATACGATATCAATTCCTACAGTTCCCATTCATCCCCACAATGCAAAAATATCACCTTTTCTCCAAAAGCCTCCTGCATCCGCTCCATGGCTTGAGTGCCGGTACAATGCATTGGGAGAATAATTCCAGGATCAATCTTTTTAAGGGCCGCAATTGTTTTGGATATTCTGTTTTCGTTAGCGCCTACAAGATGGAGACCGCCCATTACACCGAGGATTTTTTTCTGTCCGGTAAGGGCCATAGCATGACGGAGGGTGTTTATAATCCCGGCATGACAGCATCCGCAAATAATAAAGATCCCTTTTCCCCCATGGTCTACAATTAAGGAGAGGTCGTCTGTCATGATGTCAGGCACATGTTTACCATCCCGTACAGTGAAAAAGCCGGTTACATCTTCAAAATCTGTCTTGCGCGGAATCTCACCTGTGGTCATTACATCATCCCATAGGGGAAAAGACTTTTTCGATAATATCAAGCTGCCTCCCTCTTTTTCAAGAGCTTCTTTAGGCGGATTGACCGCAAAAAAACCAATGTCTCTGGATCCAGAATGCTCTGAACGTTTCGTTAATAGAGCGTCGGGATGAAGGTGGACAGGCAATTCTTTTTTAAGGGCTTTGAGGAGACCAAAAAGTCCGCCTACATGGTCATAGTGACCGTGGCTCAAGACCACGCCCTTTAAGATCTCCCAGTTGATTCCCAATTTTTGAGCATTATGCAGAAGTGTTTTCTCAGGCCCTCCTGTGTCAAAGAGGAACGCGCTTTTCTTCCCAGCCTCTTCACCTTCTATCCATAACGCTAACCCATGTTCCGGTACAAGGTCTTTTCTATTGGTTGTGTTGTTGCTTAGGATCTTAATTTTCATGCTTTTCTTTTTATTGTATAATCGGCCAGGTCCGTCAATATTCTTTTTGTCTCGCAATCCTCAAATAGCGCAAGATTCTCTTTAGCTTTGTTGATATGCCGGCTAGCTTGATTTGCGGTATAGGCGAGCCCTCCATACTTTTCCAGATATCCAACCATCTCATTCAGCGCCGAGTCGGATGAAGCACGATCGCGGATAATCTCTTCCATGCGCTTTCTTACTTTCCCGTCCGCATTGTTTAGGGCGTAGATTACCGGGAGGGTCATCTTTCCTTCCCTTAAATCAGACCCTATTGATTTGCCTAAGACTTTTGTGTCTGCTGTATAATCGAGAAGGTCATCAACCATCTGAAACGCGATCCCAAGGTTATAGCCATAATCTGACATTGCTTTTTTCTTCTCCCCGGACGCGTTTGCCAGAATTGCCCCCACACGGCAGGCAGCCTGGATAAGACACGTAGTCTTTCTGCGTATGATCTCCGTATACTCCGCCTCATCCATATCGATCTTCTGTTTGTTTAAAAGTTGATGAATTTCTCCCTCTGACATTTGGGCGGTGGCTTCCGTCATGATTTTAACTACTTCTACCCGTCCGGTATCAGCCGCTGTGGAAATCGTCTTTGCGAGAAGAAAATCTCCAACCAGTACTGTAGTTGGGTTTCCCCAGATCGAATGGGAGACCTTCTTGCCGCGACGGATATCGGCGCCGTCCACCACATCATCATGGAGGAGCGTGGCCGCATGGAGGTATTCAAACATGACCGACACGGCTTTGTCACCATTTCCCTTGTAACCGCACAGTCGTGCCGACAACACCATTAAAAGAGGACGGATCCTCTTGCCTCCGCTAAAGAGGATGTATTGTGCAACATCAGAAACCAGCGACAAATATGGGTCGAGCCCTTTCCTGAGCGCCTCCTCTATTTCAGCAAGATCTCCCGCTACCGCTCCCAGAATTCTTTCTTTTAATTCTTTCACGCAATTTCTCCTACGAGGTCGTATTCAAACGCTTCGGTAATCCGAACATCAGCCCATTCTCCCTGATTTGCCGTTCCTTTGCAAATGTAAACAACGCCATCAATATCAGGCGCTTGAAAGGAGGCCCTGCCCTGGAGAAGAAACTCTGTCTCTTTGGAATATCCCTCCACTAAAACATTGTGTCTTTTTCCCACACGTTGTTGATTAAGTCTTTTTGAAATCGCTGCTTGGTGCGACATGAGTGCTTCTCTTCGCTCCTCTTTTACTGCATCTGAGACGTGATCTTTTAACGCAGCGGCAGGGAGATCCTCTTCATCGGAATAAGCAAACACCCCTAAATGATCAAACCGGACCTGTTCGACGAAATCGACAAGCCGGGCAAAATCCTCCTCGGTCTCGCCCGGGAATCCGACAATCAGTGTGGTTCGGATCGCGGCCTCTGGTATGGATGTCCTGATTCGCTCAAACAGGTCCAAGATTTTTTTACTGTTATGGGGCCGCCCCATTTTTTTCAACACCGTTTCACTGATATGCTGGATTGGAATATCAAAATAACTGCAAATATTATCGTGCCTGGCAACCGTATCAATAAGATTATCATCTATTCGATCAGGATGCCCGTAAAGAAATCGTATCCAAACCAGACCGGGAATTTGCGCCAATGCCTCCAATAGGACAGCGAGATTGATATCATCGTGCAGGTCAATACCATAGGCAGTGGTTTCCTGCGCAACCAGAATAAGTTCGCCGACACCGGATGTAACTAACCTCCGAGCCTCATCAAGAATATCAGACATGGAGCGACTTCTGTAAGGCCCTCTAAGCCTGGGGATGATGCAGTACGTACAACGGTTGGAGCATCCGTCAGCTATCTTCAAATAGGCCGTATACGGCGGGGTTGTGCATACCCTTGAAGCGCTATCTTCCCGGGGCGACACTTTTGCAGGAGAAGGCAAAAGCATTCGAGGCCCGTTACTTCCCCCGTCCAAAGCCTCCACGATCCGGTCAAAGGCTCCGGTGCCGAGAAAAAGGTCAACCTCTGGAAATTCCTTTAGCAGAGTATCTTTATATCGCTGAGGAAAGCAACCCACAACGACCAGCCGTTTGCAATTGCCCGCTTCCTTCAGCCGTGCCAACTCCAGTATAGTGTCAACGGATTCTTCAACTGCCGACTGGATAAAACTACAGGTATTCACGACAATACAATCGGCCTCGCGCTCATCCCGGACAATCTTCCATCCCGCTTCAACAAGTCTCCCCAACATGACCTCACTGTCCACCAAATTTTTCGGACAGCCGAGGCTGACGAAGTAGACGTTTTTACCGTTGGTTGGTGTCCGTTGTAATTCACAATTCCCCAATTCCTGAATCCCTCAATTCCCCAATTCCTGACCGTATGATTATAAGTTGGATATTACGCCATTGATTTGGTATAATTATTCATAAATTGTCGCAAAAGTTTACACCATATTAGACTTTATTGAAACCACAATCTTTGTGGTCAACTGGTTCATGCCCAACTTTAACCCTCTTTTGTCCGTGCCAAAAACCAGAAGGAAAAAATCATGTCATTAGTGACTGCAGACAAATTAGAAAAGACCTACCAGATTGGTGAGGTTACGGTTAAGGCCATTCGCGGTGTAAATTTCAGCATTGAACCGGCATCATTTGTTTCATTTGTCGGGCCCTCCGGCAGCGGGAAAAGTACACTGCTTAACATGATTGGCTGCCTTGATCCGCCGACAAGCGGATCTTTACACGTTGTCGGTCAAGATATTACCCGCATGGATCGCCGGCAGGCAGCCCGCTTCAGAGGCGAACATATCGGTTTTGTGTTCCAGGACTTTAACCTGATTCCAGTTTTGACCGTCTTTGAAAACGTGGAATATCCTTTGCTTATGGTGCAAAACTGGCCCGAGCCGGGGCGAAAAAAACAGGTGAAGGATCTGCTCGATGCCGTTGGAATGGGGGATCAGGGCGACAAATATCCAAACCAGATATCGGGCGGTCAAAAGCAACGGGTAGCGGTTGCCCGTGCCTTGGTAACTAACGCCAAACTGGTACTGGCCGACGAACCGACCGCAAACCTTGACGGGGAAACGGCAAACCGGATTATCAATCTAATGAAAAAGATGCGCGATGAATTTGACACCACCTTTATTTTTTCCACCCATGACCCCAAGGTGATGAAGAACGCGGAAATAGTCCTTACCCTTGAAGACGGTAAGCTTCTACAAAGGCAAAACCACAACGGAGGGTCTCATGCTTAATGTCATCAAAATTGCCACCCGCAATCTTCGTCGGTATCAGCGGCGTACGGTACTGACATCGGCGCTTATTACTCTGGGCGTGGTGGCGGTACTGCTCTTTATTTCCATAACAGGATCGTTTAAGAACATGATGGTCGGCCAGATCACTGACTCCATGATTGGCCATTTACAAATACACCGCAGAGGTTATCTGGCATCCATTGACAACCTGCCGCTCAATCTTAACCTGAACGAACGCCAGGTTGCAAAAGTAGAAAAGGTTTTAAACGGTGTGGCTGCGGTTGAGTCCTACTCCATGCGGATCAAGCTTGGGGCCATGCTCAGCAATTTTACCGAAACCACCAACATCAGGCTCAATACGATCGTTCCTGAGCAAGAGGTCAAGACCGTTCCCTTGCTTCCCGATCGTATCATTCAAGGGCAAAAGAAAGATATTTTACTCCGGAAAGGCGAAATCATCGTACCCGAACTGATTGCCAAGGGCATGAAAGTGAAGGTGGGTGACACTGTTGTTCTGGTTTCAAATAACAAGGACGGATCGGTCAATGGCAAGACTTTCGTGGTCAGCGGTGTCCTTGAAGGTATTTCCGGACCTGGCGGCAGGGATGGGGTTATTCATTTGGATGATGCTAAGGAGTTGCTGCGCATCACTGGAGTTGAAATCAGCGAGATAGCGGTCCGCCTGAAAAACATGGATGATCTCCCCCAGGTTTTTCCCAAGCTCAAGGAAGAGCTTGCATCCCTCCGGAATGAACAGGATAAGCCGGCCATTGAAGTGCACACATGGGAAGATCTGTCACCATTTTACAATATCGCAAAAATGATTGACCTCATGACCTTCTTCATTAAAATCATGCTTGTGGCCATTGTTCTAGTCAGTATAATGAATGTGATGATCATGGCTGTATACGAGCGGATCAATGAAATCGGCACTATTTCTGCTATTGGCACATTACCCGGTAGGATTATGGCCCTGTTCGTGACCGAGGCTTTCTCCTTGGCGTGCTTGGAACGGCTGTCGGAACTGTTATCAGCCTTGTCAGCATTGCCGCGATAAATGCGGCTAAAATAACCTTTAACTTCGGACGGCAAACCAACCTGGTATTGGAGCCTACCATCGGACAGGGGGATGTAATCACCATTGTTTTGATCGTTATCGGCATTGCCGTATTAGCCAGTTTGCAGCCGGCCTACAAGGCTGCAAGAATGGATCCCATAACCGCGTTGCGGCATGTATAGAACCATATGGAGGAACCCATGACAATCAGAAGGACACAATCCATTATTGTCAATTTGCTTTTGTTTCTTATCTTTGGTCTTGCCATAAGCGCTTCTGCCGATTCAATGATAATTGCCGTGGCCGCCACCGGCCCGGAAAAGACTGCAGTCATAAGCCAACAAGCCGCACGATCCCCCTTTTTCCTTTTTTTCGATGGCAAGGGTAATTTTCTTGAGGCCGTAGAGAACCCATCAAAGGATTTATCTGGTAGTGCCGGCCAAAGCGCCGCTTCACTCATTGCAAAGAAAGGGGCAACGCTCATTATTGCCGGTAATATCGGACATAAAATGGAACAGGCTCTAAGGGACTATCAAATTGAATATACAAAAAAAACTGGAGTTGCTTATGATGTGGTTCAAACAATTATTCAAAACCGGTAGCAATGTCATCTTTCCGGTGGTTGTTTTTTTGTGCTTACTCGTGACAGGAACGGCGGTTGCCCTTGATGGCAATAAAATCCTGCTTCAGGTGGATCGTAACCTACAACCTGAATCTTATGAAATGTACCGCAAGCTGATCAATATCGAACCGGATGGCAGTAAAAAGGAGTATGTCCTTTACACGGTAAAAAAGGGCCCGGACAAGATGGTCGCTTTGTTTCTATCCCCTGCCAGTGAAAAAGGAAGATCGACTCTCCGGCTGGGCGACAACATGTGGCTATATATTCCCAGTGTGGGGAAACCGCTGCGCATTACGAGCCTGCAGTCGGTGGTAGGCGGTGTTTTCAATAATTCGGATATATTGCGTCTGGATTATAGCGCAGAGTATGACGCTGCCATTTTGGAGGAAACAGCGGATACATATATCCTCGATTGCAAAGCCAAAACTTCATCAGTCGCCTATGACCGATTAAAGATGAAGGTGGACAAAAAAACCGTGGTGCCTATTACTATTGAATGCTATGCCGCCAGCGGTTTGTTGATCAAAACCCTTTACTATAAACAAATTAAAGAATTCGGAGACGACCTGTTACGACCATCGGTTCTTGAAACCGACAGTCCCCTGTATAAGGGATATAAATCCGTAATGATTTACGCCAAGATCAATAAGAAAAAACTTGCAGATGAGGTGTTTACCCTGAATTATCTGCCCAGGGTCGATGAATTGCGATGAGAGTCAATTGTGACCGGGCATTTCTATTGCTCCTTTCTATTGTCATCTTATTTTTCCCCTCTTTGACTCTTATTGCCGCAGAGGAAGAGGATTACAGTTTTGACATTGAGGAGTTTGAACCCAGAAATTTTGAATGGGGCGGATATGCGGAGGTCAAGTGGGAACATATTGATCTTAATACTGATGGCGCATTCTATAAGCTGAATCACTATAAAGACCGCCGTAGCACTCTTGACCGTTTTACGGGTGCCGTGCAACTGGAAAGCCTGTATAAAAAGGGTATCGGGGCCTTCAACTGTGTGTTGTATGCCGAAGCCAGTCAGGATGATATCGGCTGGTCGGATACCGCGGATATTTTTGAGGCCAACCTGAGTCTCAAACCAACGCCGTTTGTCACCGTTGATCTGGGGAAAAAGGTTTTTAAGTGGGGCACGGGATATGCCTGGAATCCGGTAGGGTTTATTGCTCGGCCCAAAGATCCCAACGACCCGGAAGAATCGTTGGAAGGATATATCGCGGCAGGCCTTGACCTGATAAAAAGTATTGGCGGATCTTTACAGACTGTTGCGCTCACCACTGTAGCACTTCCGGTATGGCAAGATATTAATGAAGATTTCGGAGAAGTGAATAATGTCAACATTGCCGCCAAACTTTATATTCTCTATCGGGATACGGATATAGATTTCTTGATATTCAACGGCAACAGCCGCTCGTCCCGATATGGCGTCGATTTTTCAAAAAACCTGGCCTCGAATTTTGAGACTCACGGAGAGTTTGCGTACCTTCCTAAAATGAAGCAAAATTATGTTTCTGAAACAGGTGCAATAACCGAACGTGAACGTTCCGTTAAACAATACCTGCTGGGCCTGCGTTATCTGACCGAAAACGAGATCACTACAATCATTGAATTTTATCACAATAGCGGGGGTTTCTCAGAAACAGAACTGGACAGCTTCTATCAACTCGTTGACGACGCGGAGATTCAGTTTCTCAACAGCGGCAACGACACCCTTTTCCAAACTGCTGAAAATATCTCTCAAAAGGGCTATGGAAGCCCCCAGGTGGGTCGCAATTATCTCTACCTCAAAATCAACCAGAAAGATCCTTTTGATATCCTTTTCTTCACCCCGGGATTAATCGCCATCCTTAACCTTGACGATCAGAGCTATTCCGTCACCCCCGAAATGTTATATACGGGTTTTACCAACTGGGAATTGCGGTTGCGTTTCGCTTTTCTAAACGGCAGCAATTTTACCGAGTTCGAGGAAAAACAAAACGAAAACAAGCTCGAGTTCCGTGTTCGGTATCATTTTTAACTGTGGCTTAGGAGGCTGTCCGAGAATTATATCCTCTTCCAACTTACTATCGTATATTCATCAATCGCCCAAAACATATACCAGTAAAAGGCTGCGATAAGCAACACCGCAAACACTTTTACCCATAGCAAAGTCTTCCGGTCCGGAAAAAGGTTGTGGTCGTTCTCCTCCCAGCCCCTTTTATTTCTAAAAAGAGATATAAAACTGAACATCACATAACACTCCACGGCAAACGGCGGGAATCCCAAAAATCCGGCTAAAGGCATTTCAAAAAGTTTTGGTTTATTGAAATACGGAATTGTATAGACCCATTTCGCCCCGGCCCAGAAGTTCCAGAATTCCCAGAGAAGGCCGCACACAAGCCCAGCCGTCAGAAGGAGAAAAAACTTTCTCAGGTTTCCCCGCTCCCACTCCCGCATAAGGGAAGGTCCTCCAAACCTGTGATTGGCCGGTTCCAACAAGAAAATAAAAGCCCCCCACACCAACGGGAAACAATATCTTGGCCACAGGAGCGGGGTGATAAAAAAAACAGCCCCGATAATCAAGAAAGGAAGATACCAACGTGTGGTCTCTGGAATTGCGAAAAAGGTTCTTTTCTTGAAGAGCCCTAATGTATCAAGGAGTTCTTCTGTTTCAAAAAGGCCGGGAAGCACTGTGCTATAGGCGAGAGCATAGCCGAACCAGCGAATCCATAACGTGTCAGGAATATCTATATAGTGCCAGTTGCTCAGTGTCAGATTAAACCATTCAAAGATTAGCCATATAAAGACTGACCATAGAATCATCACCAAAAAAGAACCGGTCCGGGAAAGGATTAACGAATTCCCTTTCTTCTTATAGATGATGCTGTCCACAATCAGGATATACGACCACCACGCGAGGGAATAGAACCAGGTGGCAAACGGCTCTATCTTTTTTAACATCAGGACCTCGGCGCTGATCAGAATAACAACCCCGATTATTCCATGAATGTTTTTGGTCACTTGTATCCTTTTCTCTCGAGAAGGTATATCGCTTGTTTCAGAGCGGGCGGAGTCAGGAGTACGGTTACAGCCACCATCCCTACGACAGCCGTAAAGATCTTCTCATCAATGATCCCGGCGGAAAGAGCAAGAGAGACCACCACCAGTTCCACCCCCGTTCTCGGAACCAGCCCTATCCCAAGGACAAACGCTTTCAGCAGAGGGTATCCCGTAATTTTTCCCCCGATGGTTCCGCCCAGAAACTTACTGAATATTCCGGTTAGGATAAGAGCCGCCGCAAAGATTCCTCCACCCTTCAATACCCCCAAATCGATTCTTGTCCCGAGCACACCGAAGAAGATAGGGACAAAAAGACCGTACGCAATTCCATCCAGTTTATGCTTGATCTCTCTCTGGGTAAAGTCCGCATGTCTCGCAATGATGATACCGGCCACAAAGCTCCCTATAATAAGGTGAAGTCCAACCCAATCCGCCACATAACTAAAAATAAATATGGTTGAAAGTATCAATCCTATCTTTGATTCAGCCACATTCATATGATCCGCCAGGGAAGCAAGGGGGAAAAGAACGAACCTGTCAAAGAGTACGGCCCCGCCAAAAAATAGGACAATCTTTAAAATGGTGAAAGCGATTTGGTAAAAGGAAACCTCTCCTTGCGAATGTGCGAACGCGGTCAGAAATGATAAAAATAATAACCCGAAAATCGCGTCCAGAACCGCTATCCCGAGTATGTTCATACCATAATCGGTCTGAAGGCGGTTCAAATCCATCAAGGTCCTTACTGTTACCCCTATACTTGTAAGGGACAAGGCCAGCCCAATGAAAAGACTCGCCAGAAGACCGTACTCAAACAAGCAACCAATCCCAAACCCGGCGGCAAAAGACAAGGGGGCTTCTATACAGGTGATAGCAAGGGAGCGTTTTCCGAATTGCAACAGCTGGTCTATTTTTACTTGACTGTAGCCTGCCATAAAAAGAAGAAACATTGCCCCGATTTCGGAAATAACGTGCATGTATTCTATCTCGTAGAGAGGCCTTGAAAAGAGAAAGGGCCCGAGTAGATGAACACCGAGAAGGATACCTGCGGCCAGCTCGCCCAGGATGGCAGGTTGTTTCATCCGCTCAAAAAGTTCTCCTATTACTTTCGCAAGAAAAAGGAGTAATGATATAGCGAGAATCGTATCAAACATAATCAGTAACTGCTCTGGTTGTTAGGTTCACGGTTGGCTGCCTTGATCTTTTCATATTTCTTGAGATAGTTGATAAATCGTAACTGCTCAGGTTCAGGGGTTCACGGTTCAAGGTTAAACTGATGAAAGAGAGGCTATATGAATACGGAATTC
>JAFDAE010000320.1 GCA_019314005.1 Deltaproteobacteria bacterium
AAGTTGTGATCTCAGCCACAAGACGTCTTGCTCCGGCCGGAACATTTGTAACAACATAAAAAACCGTGCCGTCATTCAGGTTATCAAAAGGATCGCCATTTGTTGGGTCTTCACTCAAGTCTCGATTGTCAAGCGTTGCTTCAGCAAGTCCGTCAACCTCAACAGTCATTTCGGAAATCTCAATTGCTTCTAAGTCTTTAAGCGTCTGTGACCCGGCATTACGGCGCGTCTCTATTGTCATTGAGTCTGGCAAATTGCTACTTGACGGCAATACCGCAACAGGAAAATGAGCGTCAGATGCTACGCCTTCAATTGCTGAAAACGTTACAGAACCAAAAATCCATTCATTGACTGGCATTCCCGTAACATTAACCGTAATTACAATCTCCTGCGTTTCGTTAGAACCAATAGTAAAATTGCCTGGCGAAACGTCAAGCGTAACCCCTGACGGAACATCAACTGAAGCTGTCCATGTTACAGGTTGATCCAGTGTGTTGCGAACTACACGAGTCCATGAACATCCCCCAACGCAATTGCTATTGCAAAGACTGGCAAGATTCAAAGTAGTTGGATCTCCTTCTGTCAAAGGGTTTGAATTCCACAAATTTTCCGGCGTTTCATCAAGCGCCAAACCTGCGTTTGCCGCCAGATTTAAGTCAATCCGTCCAGCGCCAACATCAAAAGGATCAGCCGAAGTTGCGGCATCTTCCTTTAATGTTGTGTTAAGAGCGGTTGACATTAAAACGGATTGAATCTCAGCGGGAGTCCAATTCGGATATAATGCGCACATTAACGCCGCCGCTCCTGCCGCATGTGGACTTGACATGGAGGTTCCCTGGTAAACATCAAACTCAGGGGGATCAGACGGATCAGTCGTATTAACGGCTGCCACGATTCGCCGCCCCGGAGCTGTTACATCGGGCTTGATTACATCAGGAACAGGCCCGTTCGGTCCCCGGCTGCTAAAACCAGCCATAATATCACCTGGGGCAGGTTCCTCAAGAACTCCTCTAATCGCTCCTGTATGATCTACGCCTGAGGCAAGCCATGTTTTCAAATTTTCGCCAGCGTCAAAAGGAATACACATACCGGGTATAGCATACGAATCAACCATTACCGCAGATGCCCAATCTGAATTGTTGATTAGTATAAAACCGCCTGCGCCTGCATCAGCAAGGTTTATGCTCTTGTTGACGCGTCCGATATACGCGTGCCCTGATGAGTAATAATCGCATACCACAATCTCGCCGTCAAATGTCCCTGGCGCATAATCCCCATCGCACCCGCAATTATCAGGATCAATATCCCCGGCATAAACTATGGATCTGTCGCCAAGACTTCCGGTTACACCCTCTCCTTCTATATTATCTAAGGTCGCCGAGTCGCTGGTCAGGCCTATAAGAGCATTGCCGAGTTTGCGATTGTGTGAGCTTGCCGCCACGCTCATCAGCCACGGAGCATTGGCAGGTGAACCGATTGTATCCGGATCTGGCCCGCCATTCCCGGCAGAAGTGGCTACAAATATTCCCGCTTCACGGACATTAAACCAATGTTCGGCAAAAACCCATGGATTGCCGCCGCCCCCGCCAAAGGAGTAGTTAATTACATCAACCCCATCAGTAATCGCTTGTTCAGTCGCGGCAATAATCACGCTTCCCCAGGCGCTTCCTGAACCTGGTTCTGCTTCAATATTGTAAGCGATTATATTGGCATGAGGCGCTACGCCGGAAATTGGCTCCTCAAGGGTAAGAGACGTGGTCGGGGCATTGATAGTAACATTATTTAGCACATTGCCCGCGGCAGTGCTTGCGGTATGAGTACCGTGTCCACCAGCATCTTCAGGGCTGTCTTCATCCCCGCTCCAGACACCGATCAATTTATCATTGCATGGAAGAAAAGAGTCATAATTTGGATCAACAGTGTCGCACCATCCTGTATAAACTCCGTCTCCTTTTGGATTGGTGTGATCATAACCATCACCACCGACATCGGAAAAGGAAGGATGATCCATATTGATTCCTGTATCAATCACTCCGACTATAACCCCTTCACCTTTAGTAGAAACACCGGTAGCGGAACCATCCCAGATACCTTCCGCCCCGATCCACTTAGGGCCCGCGTCGGTCTGAACCTTTTCAGTCCAGTCGCGAACAACTTTTTTGACGCCGGACATTTTTTCTATGACGCGAGCTTCCTTTGAGGTCAATTCAGCAACAATTCCATTTGTTGCTATTTTATACTTTTTAACAACTTTTGGGGAGCGCTTAACAACTTGGCTCATTTTTTTTATAAAATCACTTTGTTTTTTATCCAAATATTTTATATAAGCTTGGCACTTCTCGCTCTTTACATCAAGTTTCTTTGCCCCTGTCACTCTGATACTGGTTGCTTTAAGCCCGGGAACATCCCCCTTATAACTGGCTACTGGCGCCTCTTTAAATGTAACGATATAGATATTCTTGATCTCGGTTGGTTCAGTGGATCGTTTTATATCTTTATCTTCTGAGGTGGTTGTTGTCTTACCATGGGTAGAGACAGCGCCACTGCCGCCGTTGTTTATGGATAGAGTTTTAACCGTTGTTGCCTCGACCGACTTTAATTCCAATTCCCCTGTTCCTCTCTCGGCAGAAGCCGGATAAACAAGCAGAATCAGAATCAAAAATAACGACATCTTTATAATTCCTTTAGCTTTACCTTTTTGATACATGGCTTTCCTCCTGATATTATCTGTATCTTTAAAAAAATTACTTTTTTGTCATCCACTGGATAGTGTGAACTCTCTCCCTTACATCACCTCCTTTACGAATCATTTTTTACAACGCGACTTCCCCGCGGCAAGACATATCTGAGTCGGGTTCAAAGCCGGCTCTATTTCCACGGCCATTAAAACAAAAAAGCCGGATCGCCTTTCTCAGGCAACCCGGCTGTCTCTCTTGAGATCCGTGGCTTTCCGCCTCTGTCTCACAACAGATTTGGCTTTATCATCAATAAACGTAATTTAAATGCGAGCTATTGTAATATATTCAACTTTATTGATAACCTTCAAAAAAAAAAAAAAATGCCTTTAAGCATCAGTAAACATTCGGCTAACACTTCTTCAAAAAAAATA
>JAFDAE010000004.1 GCA_019314005.1 Deltaproteobacteria bacterium
TCCTTGTGGTTTATTTCCGGGCGAGTTCATCTCGACCCGGCAGTTTACATGTAAACATTGTGAACCGCTTGGAGGTTTCCTTCAATCTTTTTTACTTATGCATTCAAACAGCGCTTTTTTTTTAGATGAAATTTTCATCAAAGGGATAAGTATGATTCTCGACAGAAAACTAACCGAAAAAAAGAGGCGCTGTCCCTATTTAACCCAAGGCATCAAACTTGAAGGTCTAAAGCTTGATATTATATATTGCAATGCATGAAAGCAGTGGTGTAAAATGCCGACAAAAAAGGACAAAAGGAGTCGTCTGGTGAGACTTGCGGTATTGGAAACAGAAAGATGTATCGGCTGTCAGAGCTGCATGTTTGCCTGTTCAAGAAAACACGGAGAGGCGGGACTTTCCGCGTCCTGTATCGGTGTGAGATCGGTCGGGGGGATGGAAAGGGGATTCACTGTGATTGTATGCAGGGCATGCGAAGATCCTCCCTGCGCGAAGGTGTGCCCAACCCAGGCCCTTACACCGAGAAGGGGAGGCGGGGTGCGCTTTGACGCGGATAAATGCATTGGCTGTGGCCACTGCCGGGATGCCTGCATTATTGGAGCGGTGTTCTGGGATGATGAGACAAATAAACCCGTGATATGCATCCACTGCGGTTACTGTGCGGACTTTTGTCCCCATGGAGTGCTCGGGTTGCAGAAGAGGGAGGCCAGAAATGCTAAATAATGATCCTCTTGCGAATATACTCTATATTGATCTTTCAAAGAGAACATTTAAGATTGAAAAGAGACGCGACCTCTTTGAAAAATACATGGGCGGCGCGGGTGTGGCCACAGCGCTTCTGCATGAAGAATGTCCTGAGGGCTCTGATCCCCTGGGGCCGGACAATCCCATTATATTTGCCGTAGGTCCGTTGACGGCCCTGTTTCCGCTTGCTTCAAAAACTGTTGCAATGTTCAAGTCCCCCCTGACCGGAAATCTTGGTGAGAGCCATTGCGGGGGCAGAAGCGCTGTCGCGGTTCGTATGGCTGGATATGGCGCTATCGTTATAAAGGGCGCGAGCAGTATGCCGGTGTATCTTTCCATTGACGGCAACCAGGTGTATTTCCGCGATGCCTCTTCACTGTGGGGCTTGGGGAATTTTGCCACGGGGCGTATCATTAGAGAAAATGAAACAGGGGCCGGCCTGAGAACGATCATGCGTATCGGCAGGGCGGGTGAAAATCTCGTTTCATACGCGTGTGTGACATCAGAAACCTACCGGCACTTTGGCAGACTGGGACTGGGGGCGGTCTTTGGAAGCAAAAAGCTCAAGGCCCTGGTGGTTTCAGGGAAATCATCCCTGCCGGTTTCCAACAATAAGACATACAAGAAGATATACGACGAAGTGTACAAGGCGGCCGTGGAATCCCCCGTAATGAAAAAGTATCATGATCTTGGTACCGCGGAAAACATAATGCCGCTTAATGATTTTGGAGGCCTTCCCACACGCAACCTCAAAGAAGCAAGCTTCGAAGGCGCCTCCGGAATATCGGGCGAAACCTTCGCGAAGCATTACCTGGGAAGACGGCTCGCGTGTTCTCATTGCCCGGTGGGATGCATACATATCGCCGCGCTCAGAGAACCCTATGAAGAGGAACCATATTTCTACAAAACCTCCATGATATCCTATGATTATGAACCCATATATTCTCTCGGCTCCATGTTAGGCATATCCAATGCGACCGACTTTCTGAAACTTATGGATAAGGTGGAGGCGTGGGGAATGGACGCGATGAGCCTCGGCGTTATCCTGGCCTGGGTTACTGAAGCTCAGGAGAAGGGCCTTATCACGGAAGGGGAGACCATGGGGGCCAGGCTTGAATGGGGATGTGTGGAAGAATATATAAAGGCGGCCGGGTATGTTGTGAGCCAGCCGAATGATTTTTACAGGGCCCTTGCGCGGGGTGTTGAACACGCGGCTTCCATATATGGAGGTGAGGATTTCGCGCTGGCCTTCGGAGGAAACGAAATGCCCGGATATCACACCGGACCCGGCGCCCATCTGGGTGTTCTTATAGGCGCCCGTCACAGCCATCTGGATAACGGGGGATACGGCATAGATCAGAAAACCCTTGTCAATCAGAAGATGAAACCGGAGGAGCTTGTAGACACACTTCTTGAGGAAGAGAGATGGCGACAGGTGCTGTCAAGTCTGGTTGTTTGCTTCTTCGCGCGGGGGATCTATTCACCCGAACTCGTTGCCCGGCTGCTTGCCGTCGCGGGTTTTGATCTGTCGACGGACGATCTTCAGCGGATCGGCAGAGAAATTCACAGCGAAAAATACCGGTTCAAGATAAGGGAAGGGTTCGCTGCGGATAGTGTAAGGATACCGGAAAGGATATTTGAAACTTCCTCTCCCATAAGCTGGCTGAATGAGAGCTACCTTAAAGAAGCGCTCAAATACGCACAAAAAACCATCTCGAAAGAAATAAACACTCCATTTCTATGAGAACGCGCAGTCATTTTCGTTTCGTATTTTCCCCGGAACTCCCGGATTTGTGAAAAAGTGACGAGCCCTTATGAATATTTGCATGTTTACCAATACATATCTTCCCCATATCGGAGGTGTAGCCCGTTCCGTAGCTTCCTACGCGGAGGATCTGCGAAAAATGGGGCACCGGGTCCTGATTATAGCCCCTACGTATGCTGATGAGGTAGAGGGTGAAAGAGAAGAAGACGTTCTCAGGGTGCCGGCAATACAGAATTTTAACGGCAGCGATTTTTCCATGCGCATCGCCGTTCCCTTTCTGATCGCCAATAAGATTGATGAATTTCAGCCCGACATTATTCACAGTCACCATCCCTACCTGCTTGGAGACGCGGCTATGAGAGCGGCACGACGGCGAAACCTGCCGCTCCTGTTTACCCACAATACGCTGTATGAACAATACACTCATTACGTGCCGTTGGATTCAGAGGCCATGAAACAGTTCGTAATCAGTCTTTCTACCCAGTATGCCAACCTCTGCCAGCGGGTAGTTGCCCCCAGTCACAGTATTGCAAAGCTCCTGCGCGAGCGTGGCGTGATAATCCCTATCGAGGAAATTCCCACGGGAGTGGACTTATCCTCTTTTAAAAGCGGCAGTGGTGAGAGATTCCGGCAGTCCCATGCCATCGATGCAAAGGAACGGGTTATCGGACATGTGGGACGGCTGGCACCCGAAAAAAACCTGTGCTATCTGGCCGAGGCAGTGGCCTCCTTTCTGGATCATCATCCCGGCGTGTTTCTGATCGTGGGCGCCGGATTGAGCGAAGAGAATATTCGCCGGATTTTTCGCGAACATCAATTGGAAGAACGCCTGATTCTGGCTGGAGAACATTCGGGTCAGGACCTTACCGACGCTTACCGTGCCATGGACCTCTTTGTGTTTGCATCTCAGAGTGAGACCCAGGGCATGGTTTTGACCGAAGCCATGGCGGCCGGCCAATCGGTTATCGCCCTGGACGCCTCAGGCGTGCGGGAAGTAGTTACGGAAGGTCTCAATGGGCGCCTTCTGGTTGCCGAGGCACCGGCGGAGATCTTTGCGGAAACCATACACGATTTTTTTCAGAACCTCGAACGCGCCGAACAGTTCCGGCAGGAAGCCCTCAGGACGGCTGAAACCTTCTCACGTGAGTCATGTGCCAAAAAGATGGTGGAAGTGTACCAATCCATGCTGTGGGAGCACAAGAAGGCTTCAGGAACACCACAGGAATTTCTCGACTGGGATAAACTGATCAGGGCATTAAACGTTGAATGGCAACTTATTTCGGAAAAAGCCGCGGCAACAGTGAACGCTTTTATTGAAACCGCGGGGAAACAGCAAAAGCCGGACTAACCCACCGGGGCACGCTACTCATAAAATCAAATCTTTACAATTCATTTGGTTATTGATATATCTCAATTTAAATAACATTTAACTACAAATTCTTACAGGAGCTCAAATGAAATATCGTGTCTTAATTGAGCAAGACGAAGACGGCATGTTTGTTGCCGAAGTGTCGGCATTGCCCGGGTGTATTTCACAAGGCCGTACCCGGGAAGAAGCTTTGCAGAATATCCAGGAAGCAATTGCCGCATATTTGGAAAGCTTGAAAGCTCATGGCGACCCAATACCTCCATCAGTTAATGAAGAGATTATAGAGGTAGCCGTGTGAGTACCCTGCCTCAGATTTCTGGCCGTGAAGTTGTAAGGGCGTTGCGCAAAATCGGTTACGAAAAAGATAGACAAAAGGGCAGCCACATTGTGTTGCGCCAGAGATCACACCCACACCGCCGAATAACCATTCCTGACCATAAAGAAATATCTAAAGGAACGTTGCGTGCTATCATTCGTCAAGCAGGCCTGTCCGTAGAAGGTTTTATCAAGCTTCTGTAGATTATCATTATCCCCCCTGTCATTCCCGACCCCCCCTTGTCATTCCCGACTCATCACACTGTCATTCCCGACTCCGATCGGGAATCCAGTAGCGTGCCCTCTCTGTGGGGCACAGAGGCCCCACGCTACACTTCCATGTTTCCCTTGACATTTCACGGCGTTTTGTTGAATATGCAAAAGTCTTAACAAAAAATAAAGACGATTTCGTAAAAGTCGTCACTCCGGTGAAAACCGGGCCGCCCTTGGGCATCACTATGGAAGAGCTTTTAATGCCCCATGGGTCTGTTCTCAGAAACAAGGGTATAGGCGCCATTTTATATGGCATGACAGTAGTTTTAAAATAAATGGTTGTTTGTTGTTCAATATGTAATAATCACTTTTACGGAATTTTAAAAGGGCTGCAACGAATAAGCAGGATTATTGCAGTATATCCTTGGAGGTGACAAAATGAAAAGCGTTCAAATAAAATCCCATGTTGGCAAAGACGGCATTTTACGCTTGCAGGTTCCGGTGGATATATCGGATCAGGAAATAGAAGTGTTATTAGTGCTGCAACCTGTTGATCAGAAGACAGCGGATATCCCGGAGTCGTCTGGATGGCCGCCTGATTTTTTCAAAATCACTGCTGGAGCATTCAAGGACAATCCTTTAAAAAGAGAAGCTCAGGGTGAATACGAAATTCGGGAGTCAATCAAATGAAATATTTGTTGGATACCAATACCTGCATTCACTATTTGAATCATCTTGATTCCCCCGTGCGCCGCCGACTGGAACATGTATTACCGGCCGACGTGGCGCTTTGTTCCATGGTTAAAGCTGAACTTTATTACGGCGCGTTTAAAAGCAAACAAACAGCAAAGAATTTGGCTGCGCTTGAATATTTATTCGCTACACTGACAAGCCTGCCGTTCGATGATCTTGCCGCCCGGATATATGGAGAAATCCGTTCTGATTTGTCCATCAAGGGCGCATTGATTGGTCCGAACGATCTGATAATTGCCGCAACAGCGCTTGCCCACAACACTACTTTGGTTACACGTAATACTAAAGAGTTTCTAAGGGTGTCGAATTTAAAGGTAGAAGATTGGGAAAGCGGAGATTGAAAATCGAGGATTTCGCCACATGAAAACTTTCATAGTGCCCCGCAAAATGAACAGGTAAGTAGTTATGTTCCCTCGCCCCTGTATGTGAGAGAGCTGGGAGCGCAGGATAATCATGGACAAACAGGACATGGCACCTGATGCCCGAGAGAGCTTTTATGCGTGCCTGATATCTGACATTACAGACACATCCTGGACAGTTATCGGTCATAGCGGGTGCTACCTGCTTGGTGATTAGTTGGCGATTGGGTACATTCTTTCATCTTTTCAGATGTCATGAACGAAAGGAATAAATTATGGCGTTCTCAGAGATAGAAATATACAAGATAAACAAACTCGTTGGTGTTTTATGTAATAAGCGGGCACCCGAATCCATCAGAGACAAATTGCGCTATGAATATACCATCGAAAATCACGACGTAATCATTTATGAAGTTCGTCCGCGATGGGATAAGCCAGATGAAAACACCCGCATGCCCTGCGCGAAACTCACCTTCGTCAGGACCCAGAATGCCTGGAAGCTCTACTGGCGAAGGGCCAGCGGGAAATGGAACGGCTACGAACTATTGAAACCGTCGGGGAATCTTATTGATTTGCTCGCAGAGATAGATACAGATCCACATGGTTGTTTTTTCGGATGAGCCTGTTCTCAGAAACAAAGATATAGGCGCCGTTGTTTTTATATCCTTGTGCCTTGAACCTTGAACCTTGAACCGTAGATATTGGTTTCCCTTGACATTTCACGGTTTTTTGCTGAGTATGCATAAGTCTTAACAAAGAATAAAGGATGTCATACATTGCTATAGACACATGTATAAAATTGTGTGGAATAACCATACAACTGTATGGTATAGGCATACAATATGAATGTACTCGCCGAAATACTTTCATCAAAAATAAGGGCGGAAATCTTCCGAATACTCTTTGGTACCTGTGACGATGCGTTGCACATGCGCGAAATCGAGAGGCGGTCAGGATTTACAACGGGCACCGTGCAGCAGGAACTGAAAAAACTGCATCGTCTGGAGCTGATCAAGAAAAACAGGGACGGAAACCGCCTTTATTATAAAGCTAACAGAGAACATCCGCTCTATCCTGAAATCCGAAACATCGTATTAAAAACCATCGGCCTTGTGGATGTTATACAGGAAACTCTAAGTCGGTCTTCCGATATCGAATGTGCTTTTGTCTTTGGTTCGATTGCGCGTCATGATGAGAAGACACAAAGCGACATAGATCTTATGGTGATCGGAACCCTCGGATTGCGGGAAGTAACCGCTCTGCTTTCCGGACTATCAGGAAAAATAGGGAGAGAAATTAACCCCCATGTTATGAGTAGTGAAGAATTTATGAAACGCAAGGAAAAGGGCGATCATTTTATTACAAATATACTTGCGAAATCGAAGATTTTCGTCATAGGAAATGAAAATGAGTTTGCAGAAATGGGTTGAGCACGGGTGGCTACGCCCGCATAAGACCAGCAGAGAAGAGATAGAAAATCTGCTCCAGATTGTGAATCGAGATTTGGAGGATGCCGAAGGGGATATTTCAACCGACTGGCGATTTGGTATCGCATATAATGCCGCGTTAAAACTTTGCACTATACTCCTGTATGCAGAAGGGTTCAGACCTGAAAGGACGCTCCAGCATTATCGGACGATACAGGCACTTTTTGTAATCCTTGGCAAGCAAAGAAAGAGAAAAAGATGTCAAATACCTCGACACATGCAGAAACAAGAGAAATATCGTTGAATACGATTACGTCGGCGGTGTTACTGAAAAAGATGCAAACGAACTAATCGAGTTTGCCGGAGAACTAAGGAAAGATGTTATAAAATGGCTCAAAGAAAAGCACCCTGAGCTGGTATAAATATGTTGCAATTTTAAAAGTCCCAAAAAGGTTCGAAAGATGGCAGGTAATTGGAATAAGACCCCGTATCTCTCAAGCAGAGGAGGGGGGGGGTCGTTTTTTCAGATGTTATGAAGGAAACAATCATATGATTACCGACACAACCTTTTTCACAAATGAACCGGGTTATGCGCTGCTTGACAGGTTCAAGAAGACATTAGAGCACGTCCAGTATTATGAAACCGAAATCGGAATCAGAAAGTTTCTGGAATTTCTGACTGCCGATTGTACCAATAAAGAGCAGGACATAGCCAATGGCGGCAACGGGAAAAAGATGGAACTTCGTGCTGAGAATTCAACGTCGAATTAAAAGACAGGGTTGATGTTGAATTCGCCCTGAAGCAATTTGAAAACCTGTGGAAGGATGGTGTAAACATCTCGCAGGAATATGTCGAAACTATCCGGAATAAGACTTGGCTCAATGACGCGATCATTCCCTATTATCTTTACCTGAAAATGCTTTATGAATACCTGAAGGAAGACATCAATCTGGATGAAGAGATTGAGCTGGATCTGCCTGAAGGCTTTATGGAGCTTGAATATCAAAAACAGGCAGTTGTCTCCGCAAAAAAAATCCTGGATGCCTACAATGGAGTATTTCTGGCCGATGTCGTCGGTCTGGGGAAGACATTTATATCCGCCATGCTGGCACAACAGCTGCCCGGCGGCAAACTGGTTATATGCCCTCCTGTACTTAAGGATTACTGGGAAGAGACATTTTTTGACTTTGGAATCAAGAAAACAAAGGTGGAATCTCTCGGCAAGCTTGACCAGATCATAAAAGATGGAACGGATAAATACGATTACATCTTTATTGATGAGGCGCACCGTTTCAGGAATGAATATACTCAGAGCTTTGAAATGATTCATCAGGTCTGCCACGGTAAAAAAGTCATCCTGGTTTCCGCCACACCCCTGAACAACACCTTTGATGATATTTTAAGCCAATTGAAACTCTTCCAAATTCCCAAGAAATCAACAATTCCGGGAGTGCCGAACCTTGAAAAATTCTTTAAGAGTCTCATGCACAGACTTAAGAATATCAAAAAATCAGATCCGGAATACATCAGCGCCATCAAGGAAGGTTCCGGAAAAATCAGGGAAAATATTCTCAAATATACGATGGTGCGCAGGACGCGTTCTGAAATCGCCGACTATTTCAACAAGGACATCGATGAACAGGGCCTGTTCTTTCCCGATGTGGAAGACCCGCGGCGAATCATTTACGAATTCGATGATGAGATAAGCACAACCTTCAATAGCACCATAGAACTACTGAAAAAATTCAAATACGCCCGCTACACCCCTCTGCTATATCTGAAAGAAGAGGTTTCAGAGCTTGAAAAACAGAGTCAGCGCAACGTCGGCGGTTTCATGAAGGTCATCCTGGTAAAACGGCTTGAAAGCAGCTTCCATGCTTTTCGTAAAACAATTGCCCGCTTTGTTGAATCATACGCTAATTTCATCGATATGTTCGACAAGGGAATAATTTATATCAGCAAGACTGTTGACGTTTACGATCTACTGGATGAAGACAACGAAGATAAGATACATCAATTCATAGAGCAGGAAAGGATAAGCCGGTATGACGCGGAACAGTTCAGGCCGGAATTTATAGAAGACCTCAAGGCCGACTTGAAATTACTGAAAGCAATCCGCGATCTGTGGTCGGTTGTCGATTCGGACCCGAAGATAGAGACATTCATCGATGATCTGAAAACAAACAATGAACTGAAAGACAAGAAACTTATCATCTTCACGGAATCAAAGGAAACGGGCGATTATCTCTATGATAAACTCAGCGCGCAATTTCCGAACAAGGTATTGTTTTACTCCAGTGAAGGCGGGCAAACCGCGGAAGGCAAAAAATCAGTCGTAGACGCCCGGCGTATCATCAAGGAAAATTACGATCCCACCCACAAGACCCAAAATGACGATTTGCGGATTCTTATCAGCACCGATATCCTCGCGGAGGGCATCAATTTGCACCGTTCGAATATCGTAATAAATTATGATCTGCCATGGAATCCGACAAAAGTGCTTCAAAGAGTGGGACGGGTAAACCGTGTCGGCACCGAACACACAAGCATTTACGTATTTAACTTTTTCCCCACAGATCAGTCAGACAGACAGATCGGTCTGGAAGATAACATCAAATCCAAGATCCAGGCCTTCCACGACACGCTTGGAGAGGACGCAAAATATCTTACCGATGAAGAAGTCGTGTCTTCCCATGAATTATTCGGAGACACGCTGTATCAACGCCTTGCGGACAAAAAGACGTATGCGGGCGATGATGAAGAAGGACAATCCGAGTTGGAATATCTGAAGTTTATTCGTGATATTCGTGATAATCAACCCGCGCTTTTTGAAGAAATTAAAAACCTTCCGAAGAAAGCACGATCATCCAGACAATGCGACATGGAGAACGATCAGTTGATCACCTTCTTTCGCAAAGGCAAATTGAAAAAGTTCTTTATGTCGGGCGGCACCGGTTCCCGTGAGTGCACTTTTTTTGAAGCCGCGGACATCCTGGAATGCGACGAAGATACAAAACGGGAGAAAATACCAAAGCAGTTCTATCCGATGCTGGAAGACAACAAGGAGCAGTTTCGCTTTGTCACTTCAGGCGAAAATTTTGAACCGAAAGGATCAGGCGGACGTGGCGGGCTTTCCAATGAACGCTATGTCATCACGCGCTTGAAGGCGAAGGAATTTAGAAAGTATCAAGGCTTCACCGATGACGATGAGGAATACATCAGACTGGTTTTAAGAGGATATGAATACGGTGTGATTCCGAAGAACACCACAAAGGGTATCAAGAAAAAGATCGAAAAAGAGAGCAATCCTCTGAAGGTTTTGGCAATCCTCAAGAAGAGTATCCCATATAATATCCTTGATGCGGAAAGACCGGGCCAACAGGTTCCTTCGGCTAAAAGGGAAGTTATTTTATCCGAATTCCTGACTGGAACTTCCGAAAATGTACTTTCGAAAAATGAATAGGCAGGTTGTTAAATCCCCTCTCCCCACGGTGGGAGAGGGTTAGGGTGAGGGGCAAAATATAATCATGGACAAACAGGCAGCAGAAAATCTAATCACTAATACATTCAACCGCCCTTTCAATGAAAGCAGTTTCTCAAATTTTATACGAAACCTCCTCAACGATATCGATGAATCAAAAGCCTTTTCGTGTCTATATGGAAGCTACATCAGGCATTCATTCGCAGACCACGTTAAACAATATCGCCGCATCGGTGCTTACACAGATCCAAATGGTGAAAGAGTCGACGTACTCATCGTACACCTGAAGCGGGGAACCGCGCTTGAGCATGCCCGCACAAGGCAGCGAAATTTCATCGCATGGTATTTGAACGGGGGCCGTGGCGGCATATTAAGAGACGCGGCCCTGGTCGCTTTTGTTTCTCCTGATTTAGACGATTGGCGTTTTTCCTATGTACGAATGGAATACAAAGAGAAGGTCACTGAATCCGGGAAAGTCAAAGTAAAAGAAGAGCTCACCCCGGCAAAGAGATATTCATTCCTTGTCGGCAAGAATGAGCCGAATCATACCGCCCAGCAGCAGTTGCTGCCCCTTCTGAAAAAAGATTCAAGAAATCCCACCCTGTCAGAGCTGGAAGATGCCTTCAGTGTTGAAGCCGTTACAAAACAGTTCTATCTGGACTATAAAGGGTTATTCGAGAAACTAACCGAAGAACTCAATCGCATTCTAAAAAAAGGCAGCGAGATAAAACAAGAATTTGAAAGCAAATCCATTGACACCGCCAATTTTGCCAAGAAACTGCTGGGGCAAATAGTTTTCCTCTATTTCCTGCAAAAGAAAGGGTGGCTGGGCGTAACCAAAGACGAAAGATGGGGGCAGGGTGATAAGAGATTTCTCGGGACATTGCTAAAAAGATGTATCGCGGAGAACAAAAACTTCTTCAACGATTATCTGGAATATCTGTTTTACGAGGCATTGGCCACCACCGAAGGACGGGCAACAATTGACTTGAGCTATTACCCGAAATTTGATTGCAAAATCCCTTTCCTCAATGGCGGATTATTCGAAGCGACATACGATTGGAAAAACACAAACATTCTTTTGCCTGATGAATTGTTTTCAAACAAGGAAAAAACAAAAGCCGGAGATACAGGCACCGGCATCCTGAACATCTTTGACCGCTATAGCTTTACCGTTAAGGAAGACGAGCCCCTGGAAAAAGAAGTTGCCGTTGACCCGGAAATGCTGGGAAAAGTATTTGAAAATCTGCTTCCAGAAAACCTGCGCAAGGGTCAGGGTACTTACTATACCCCACGTGAAATCGTCCACTATATGTGCCAGGAAAGCTTGATTAACTACCTCGCCACTGAAGTTTCTGCCTGTCATTCCCGACTCACCCCTTGTCATTCCCGCGAAAGCGGGAATCCAGTTCCCACAAAGGATGATATTGAAACGCTTATTAAATACGGCGAGCAGGTGGGTGAAAATGAAGCGAGGGTAGAAAGAGAAGGAACGGAGACAGACACTTATTATTATAAACTTCCGGAAAGCGTAAGAAAAAACGCCCAACTTCTGGATGAAAAACTGGAGACCATCAAAATATGCGATCCCGCAATCGGCTCCGGCGCCTTTCCTGTGGGAATGATGCACGAAATCGTAAAGGCCAGGAATGTGCTGGAGACCTACCTTAAAACCGGGGAAAACGCTTATGAATTCAAACGCCACTGCATTCAGGAATCTCTTTACGGTGTAGATATCGACCCCGGCGCCATAGAGATTGCCAAACTTCGTCTCTGGCTCTCCCTTGTGGTGGATGAGGAAAATTATCTCGATATCAAACCACTGCCGAATCTGGATTATAAGATTGTGTGCGGCAATTCTTTGTTAGGTGTGGAGAAAAATCTCTTCAACAATCAATTATTTTCAGAATTCGAACAGTTAAAACCTCTATATTTCGATGAAACAAATATAAATAAAAAGCGGGAATATAAAAGACAGATCGATAATTTGATCAAAGAACTGACAAATAATGATGAACGCTTCGATTTCGAGGTCTATTTTTCCGAAGTTTTTCATAAACAGGACGGTTTTGATGTGGTGATTGCAAATCCGCCGTATATCCGTCATGAAGGGATAAAATCCCTTAAACCGTTTCTTGCAAAAGAATTCCAATCATTTTATTGCAGCACAGCAGATATATACACATACTTTTACAAACGTGGATTGGATCTTCTGAAATCGAGCGGTCACCTCTGTTTTATTGCTCCCAACAAATTCATGCGGGCGACCTACGGCAAAAATACCCGCCACGTATTGACACATACGGGAACGCCTCGATTCATTATCGATTTTTGTGATCTGCCGATATTTGACGCCACTACGTATCCCGCAATCCTGTTGATTGAAAAGAATGAGCCTGATGAGAATGAAAAAACTCTCGTTACCACTTTCCGCAAGTCGGAACAGCTTGAGCGGATCGAAGACACTATCTCAACCCTCGGATTTCAAATGCCGGTTACAGCGCTGAAGTCTGCGGGCTGGACTCTCGAAACACCACAGGTATTGGCTCTGATGGAAAAAATCCGGGGAGCGGGCAAGCCGCTTGGCGAATACGTGAACGGGCGTTTTTATCGTGGTATTTTGACCGGCTTCAATGAGGCATTTGTGATCAATTCCGACACACGAGAAAGATTGATTGCCGAAGACCCTATAAGCGAAGAGCTGATCAAGCCGTGGTTACGAGGACGTGACATTCGCAAATGGAAAGTAGAGTGGGCGGAGCTGTATGTCGTAAATATTCCAAGCACTGCCAACAAGAAATGGCCCTGGTCTGATGCAAAGACAGAGGGTGCTGCACGGCAGATTTTTGAACAAACCTACCCCGCCATCCATCGACATTTGTCTCATTGGGAAAAGAAATTGAAAAAGAGAGATGATCAAGGGAAATTCTGGTGGGAACTCCGGTCGTGTGCCTATTATTCTTATTTTGAAAAACCCAAAATTGTATATCCAGACATATCTCAATCCCCCAAATTTACTTGGGATGAAAGTAAATCATACCTGGGAAACACAGCTTACATTATGCCATCAGATGAAATATGGCTGATTGGATTACTGAATTCAAAACTAATGAATTGGTTTTATTCCCATATAAGCCCAGCCATTAGAGGAGGCTTTTTTAGATTTATTGCACAATATATGGAGCAGATGCCAATCTTTCCCGCATCAGAAACACAAAAGGCCCCGATAGTTGAGCGAGTAAAGGCCATCCTTGAAAATCCCGACAGACCCGACATAATGAACCTTGAAGCTGAAATCAACGCACTGGTCTATGAACTTTATCAATTGACGGCAGAAGAAATTGACATTGTGGAAGAGGGTGTGGGATAGTCAAGAGACGGGTTGTGTTTATGATGGACAGGAATGAATTAAAGGAAAAAATATTTCCATGTATGGCGATGTGACATATCTTTGAAGAAGGCATATCGTTTATTGTTTTTAGTTTGATAGGATTTGCTACAATGGCTGACAATTCCCTTCAATTAGTTGACTTTATTAACCCTGACGGCAGTTATATCCCAGGTTTGATACCTACAGGCAGTGCCGCGGAGACGACAGGTCTTAGCATCGACGAACAAGTTGCGATCTTTGATGCTGAGTCGTTTAAACATATAAATTTCGTATTTTTTCGCCGTTTTTCGGACGGGCGTTCATCCCAAATTTCGGCTTACGTTGTAGATAACTCTGATGAACGGCTTGACGAAAAAGCATTAGCCGAACTTCACTTGCAGGTTTGGCTTCATGGTACGGCGCCATTGCTCTATATCGCCTGGCCAAGTCGAATTGATGTGCTGACATGCGCGCGAGGACCGGATTTCTGGAAAGTTGATGAGGAGGAATGCCAGTATAACCCCGCAAAAAAAATTGAAGCTGAAGCGCTGAAAACTGCCAGCGCTATAACCAGTGAACTACAAAAGTTTTCAGCATTGCGCCTTGCTGATGGAACATTTTGGGAAGAGCCTGGTAATAAGAAATTAGCAGACCACGACAAGGCGGCACACCAATCGCTGACCCAGGCAGTTGTTGAGGCGGATATTGATCTTGATGGAGAAAAAAATCCAATCCTGCGTCGCCTGCTTCTGTTAATGGTGTTGATCAAATATCTTGAGGATCGCCAAGTCTTTCCAGGTGGCGGTTGGTTTGGCAAGTTCCACAAAGGGGCAAAGAATTTCTTCGAAGTTCTGCAAGGGGGTGAACCTGAAGAGGTATATAGGCTGTTGAATTTCCTCGAACGAAAATTCAATGGCGATATATTTGCTTTCCAGCATGAAGATATCACAAAATCGATCCTCGAAACATTTTCAGATCTTGTTGGAGCTAAAACGCTAAATCGGCAGCGATACCTTTGGGCGCAATTTTCTTTCGAGCATCTGCCCGTTGAAATAATCAGCCACCTGTACCAACGATTCGTTGAGGGCGGGCATGGCGCTGTTTACACGCCTCCTTTCCTGGCATCTTTGCTTTTGAATCACGCAATGCCCTACGATAAAATCACCGGCAGAGAATGCATTTTGGATCCGGCTTGCGGATCGGGAGTTTTTCTTGTTGGAGCATTTCGGAGATTGGTCAATGCTTGGCGTAGCCGTAATGGCTGGCAGCGTCCGGACGTCGATACGCTCAAAAAAATTCTCAAAAGGAGCATTTATGGTGTCGAATTAGATCCAAGCGCCATAGAGCTGACATCGTTTAGTTTATGCCTGGCTATTTGTGATGCATTACAGCCCGATGTCATCTGGCGAGACTTAAAATTCGATCCTCTGCGCAAATCAAATCTGTTTGAAGCGGATTTTTTTAGTGTTCTTCTTGAATCCCAGCGAGGTGAATCTACTGTTTTTGGAAAAACGTTCGATGTAATCATAGGCAATCCGCCCTTTGAATCTAAACTTTCAACCGCCGGGGGAAAGGTTAATAAAATTGCACAACAGCAAGACAGTAATCGCGGAAAACTGCCGGACAAACAAACTGCCTATCTATTTCTGGAACAGTCATTAAAGCTTCTTCGGCCTAACGGCAAAATCTGTTTAATTCAGCCATCGGGACTACTCTATAATCGCAAGACCGAAAATTTTCGTAATGCAATAGCTCAAAAGTGCAAAATCAAGACAATCCTTGACTTTACTTCTATTCGCAAGCTTTATGATGCGGATCCTAAAACCGTTGCAATATTTGCTGAAGCGGGTAAACCCAAAGAAAATCATTGGATTGCTCACTGGACATTTCGTCGAACAGTAAGTGTCAACGAGAGGCTCTGCTTCGAACTGGATCATTACGACCGGCATCGTGTTACACAAAAACAGGCCGAAACTGATTCCTTTGTATGGCGTACAAATCTTCTTGGCGGCGGACGATTGCTCGATATGTCACGACGCCTTCGGAGCATGCGTACACTGGCAGAATACGTTGAGCAAAAAGGGTGGGATTACGGCGAAGGGTATGTAACAGCAAAAAAAGAGCCTCTAATGCTATCGCCATTTCTGACCGGCAAACCTTTTCTTCCAAGTAATGCATTAACAGATACAGGTATTGATGAAAACAAAATAGAAACCGTTAAAGATACGCTTTTTCGGTCTGCATATACTGAAGACCGCTATAGCGCACCACTCATTTTAATAAAAAAGAATGAGTCTCTTCCCGTTACTTTTTGGAATAAAGGGTTTATTGCATACCGACATAGAATCGTTGGAATCCATGCACCTCAATCCCAAGCCTCCAATCTGCATGACTTTCATGAACTTTTCCTCAGTAATCACGACATCTATCGGTTCTGTTGCACCCTGAATGGAACACAATCGTTGGTAGGCAAATCCACCGCAATCCTTAAGCAAGATATTGATATATTGCCTTGTCCCGAAGAGCCGGAATATATTTCCTTCTCTTTTTGGGAAGAGGCCCTGCGTGAAGATGTGTTCAAATATATAACCGAATATATTCGTCTTGGGCAGAATTCAGAATTATTAAAAATAGCCGCGGATATCAACGATCTTCGAGAGTATTCCAGCGTGTTTATTCGTATGCTTGGCAGCGTGTACGATAACTTGCATGCAGCCGATCCTGTTTTTCTTAATGGATTGACCTGCCAACCATTCTATTTCGGTGAACGCCCAAATCTCAACTGGCTTGCTGAGCACCCGGAGAGTGAACTGCGAAAACTCATCTATAGCGAAAATCACGAAGATCTGCGGACAGTCAGGCTGTTGCGATTATACGTCGAAAATGTCCTGTTGCTTGTGAAGCCTGACCGGTTACGTTACTGGATACGTTCAACAGCAATTCGAGATGCCGATGAGACTCTTTTAGATTTACGCCGGTGGGGATATTAAGCATGAATAAGGCGCGCAGTGAAGGACATATCACATCCGGAATTGATCGGGCCACGAGTACGCTTGTTCTGAGAACGATCAACTTTGTGCGTGAACAATTGCCGGCATGGAGGGACGACCCTGATCGGCCAGACGAACAATCAGAAAACAAATTGAATTTACAGTTGTGCAAGTTTCTCGACTCACGCGCCCGGAACGATTTTCCTATGATTCGCTTCGATCATGAAGAGTATCAGATTGGGCGTCGCAGCGTCGATCTTTCAGTCTCTCCGGTCGAAAAAATGGTGATCGGCGCACAACTGTATGCCATTTACAACCCTTTCCTTGTCTTTGAATGTAAGCGACTTCCTGCCCCTTCCAAGGACCGTGAAAAGGAGTACGTTACAGGAGGGATAGATAAGACAAGTGGCGGGATTCAACGATTCAAACTTGGCCTTCACGGCGCAGGTCTGGATTCGATAGTGATGATTGGTTACGTGCAGGAGTACTCCTTACGTTACTGGCATCGCAAAATCAATGAATGGATTTTGGAATTTTCTATTAGCGCCATAGCAGATACCTGCATTTGGAATGATAGCGAATTACTTGAGATGATAGATGAATGCGTGCCAAAGGGTTTCGCGACCTGTCGATCTGCCCATATGCGAACTGATAGCACGACGAGTAGTGATATAACGATTCATCATCTTTGGATTGTTATGAATAGAGAGTAAAGAAGCTGTTATAGAATATGGCTACCGAGAATTCCCCCAAACAAAGCCTTCTGTCCCAGTTGTCCCGTCCCCTTCACGATCTAAAAGAGATGTTGATCGAGGAGTTTGCAGGCCGGATTCTTGCCATGGCTGAAATCGGGGGGCATCTTACTGATTTCGGAAATGCAATATCAAAATACTACGAGTAAATATTTCAGGCAGCAGGGGAATACCAATATATTGAAGGTACGATAATGAAGAAAAAGGAATCAGAAGAACTTCTTAAACCAGCTGAGATGAGAGAGAAGCAAAATCATTTTGAAGAATTCTGGGCTCAACCGGGATCGCAGTGTCTTGGCAAAACATTACGGTTTACCGACGAAGAACTGGATTTCATTATTAATTACGACATTAAGTATCGAACACCGATTTTCACAGATGGTTAACCCGACATAATAACAACAAACCAACATAGATGTTTGGGGCAATATTCATTATGATGCTGGACAGTTAAAGCGCATACAAAAAAAGCACAGCACTATATTAGGGTTTTATTATGTCGGTTATAATACTATGATTCAAATAGTTAATATCAGAATGCTGCATAAATTCTGCTCATAGATTGCAATAAAATAAGACAATAAGCCCCATTTTAATCATATTTTAATAATTTTGCGCATATTTGTAATCGTCATATTGATTTTTTAATCGTCAAAACAGCACCCTAATATTTTGTTAGCAATGACGATAAAGCCATACATAGACAGCATTTACTTCTAACCGAACTTACTTATTAGGGTGTTATTTTGTCGCTTATACCTACTGTGAAAATCGGTGTCGAATGGGTGTAAAATAATGAGTAGGGAGTAAACTTCTTCATCCATTAATTTGCCGGACAACCTGGCTATGGTGGGGATGTACTATGGCAAGGCGGGAATTTCATCCTCGCAAAAAAGAAAGGAGGACAGCACAAATGAAAGCATTAAAAAAGGAAGCCATCAATGTTATTTCCAAAATGCCTGATACTGCAGAAATTGATGATATCATGTACAGGCTTTATGTAATCGACAAAGTTAGAAAAGGCAGGGAAGCTGTTAGACAGGGTGATACCGTGCCTGCCGAGGAATTACAAAGGGAAATTGAATCATGGTAAGATGGTCTGTTCCTGCTAAAAAAGATCTGAAGCAAATTTATGACTACATTGCCAGGGACTCTCAATATTATGCAAAAAATGTTGTGCAGAATATTGTTGCAAGGTCTGAGAGTCTTAAAGACTTCCCTGAAACAGGCAGGATCGTACCAGAAACAGACGATTCGAATGTGAGAGAATTATTCATATATTCCTATCGGCTCATTTATGAAATACTACCAGATGGAATTATGATCCTTGCCATTATTCACGGCAAACGTGATCTTTCAATAATTGATAGCGGATAATCGGGTGACAGCATACTTATTGAAAATTTCTAAGAGATATTATAGCGTTAATATAACGAGATAAAACAAAGGGGAAATCCTATGTTGACATATTTATCAAGTAGTATCTGGGCATCACCGGCGCAGACTCTGGTCAATACTGTAAATGTTGTGGGGGCTATGGGAAAGGGGATCGCCCTGGAGTTCAAGCGCGGTTATCCTGAAATGTATCAACGATATCGTGAGCTGTGTGAGGCAAAAGAATTTAAGGTTGGAATGCTATGGCTCTATAAGGCCAGGGATCGGTATATCTTGAATTTTCCCACCAAGAATCACTGGCGGCATCCGTCAAAGCCTGAGTATGTCGAAGCTGGTTTGAAAAAGTTTGTTGGATGCTATGAACAAATGGGAATTACAAGTATATCTTTCCCTCAGTTGGGCACAGGACACGGGGGACTGGATTGGGAAACGCAGGTGCGCCCTGTCATGGAAGAATATTTAAAGGCGCTTACTATTCCCGTGTATATACATATTCGCGCTCAGAAGGCGGGATTTGTTCCTGAACATCTGCTTCCGATCAATCAGGCTATTCCTTTTGAAGTGTTGCTTGATGACCTGAAAAAATTAGAGGGCAGGCGATTAAACACCTTAGTTAAGAAGAACGAATTCACATTTAAAGGTGTGGATAACGGCTTTTTAGTTTTTATCAGGGGCAAGAATACTATTAAAATTCCAACCGAACACTTACGTATGCTCTGGGATGACCTGCATATGTACAAGGTGTTGCCCTCAAAGAAAACTCCCGGGCGGATTGCCAAGGAGCACGCCCTGATATTTTCTTTGTTGATCAATGTGCCTTATATCCAAACAGTTGACTCATCAGAAAATTACAGCGATTTTATTCATCAACCAGCCACATCCCTGGTTTTAGCTCGCGAGGATTCCGGTGAAAAACCTGCTGAACAATTGAGCTTGCTGCAATGAAAAAACAGTGGCGCCCAAAAATCAAAGATCACATAGAACATTGGTCAGGATCTCTCTCGGGCCATGCCTGGTGGCCCAGGTATGTTTACTTTTTCACAGATCTGAGAAATGCTGTCTCTATTCTGGAAAAGGGGTGTTTGTTAAGCCGTGATCGGGCTGAGGGTTTGGATTCTATTGAGGTTAATGGGGCAAGCAGGGAGATCATCGATCAAACGAGAGAAGAATGTCTTAAATTTGTTCGGCTGTATTATCGACCCCGAACACCAACGCAGTACAGATGTGAAGGAATCAGACCGCCAGGGGAACGATGGCAAGATGCGCACTGTCCCGTGCCGGTATTTTTTCTTTTTGACGCTTACGAGGTAATGAGCCGGGATGACGCACAATATTCCGATGGCAGCATGGCTTCTCCTTATGCCATATATGGACCTGAAGAAAAAGATTTTGACCGCATTCCATTCAATAAAGTATTTCATTATGGCCGTTATGATACAAGAGTCGAGGGAGATATTAAATTTCATCGACATGCAGAATTGCTTATTCCTGGAATGCTTCCACTTAAAGAAAATTTGAAATTGATTGCCTGTCGAAGCCATGCTGAAAGGCAATCGCTGCTCTATCTCCTGCCTCCTTCTTTCCGCAAACAATGGCAAAGTAACTTGATTCGTATAGGTGACAGCTCGATGTATGAACGTCAATGGGCTTATGTAAATACTGTGGAAACTGAAAACCAGGAAATTACCTTCCATTTCAATCGGAACAGTCAACATGCGGGACAATTTGAGGCAACGGTTTTTTTGCGCTTTCCTTCCGGGGAAGAACGCCCGATTAAAAAGTCCATTGATGCCAAGAGTCCATTTACAATAAAGATAGAGGAAGATGCTGAAGAAGTCGAAGTCGAGCTCTGGCTTGATGACGCATTGGCCTATCATAATAACCTGTTAATTTCTGATGTTCCGTTTTAATACAGCATTGAAATATAATTATATCTGTTAGGATAGAAAACATATGCCTCCCAGGTAATCGGGGGACAGCGGTAAATCAGCAATGGGTTCACATTTATTTCTGCGCGCCAAAAAAAGAAAAAGATGACACCGTAAAAAATAAACAAATCTATTTTTAGTGATTTAGACTAAAGGAGGAGAAAATAATGCAAATTGATATGCACTACTATGGGACTTATGCAATGGCACGAGCAGCTGGTCTTAATCGCGATGCATCAATTATCATTGCAACAGCGGCTCAGTTTGTTGACGATAACGCCGATAAAGAGAGCGTCAAATTTAAGGATGGCGCGCGTATCGATGTCGATGCAACAGCCCATCATGCTTTCGATATCAAGAATATTGACGAAGGAGATCAACGCCAAATTTGGGTTCCTTTCCACTTCCTTCCCGGCAATGAGGGTTCTTCTTATACCGAACGTCTTATTTGCCGTAAAAACAGTCGGATCGCGCGTGAAATGGTCGAACACAATCTCTTGCTGCTTAATGAACCCTATGCTTTACAGTTAATGGGTATTACCGCTCACGTTTATGCCGACACTTTCTCGCATTATGGTTTTTCCGGTATAAGTTCCAGAAAGAATAAAGTCGTTAACGACAGCTTTGATCTGGGAAAATTAGATCAGAAAACCGAAAGCTATATCCGCGATAAAGAGAAGAGATTTAAGGATAAATATCCTAAAGAGGGAGGTTTATTAGATAACATTAAATCATGGTTCGCCGAAGGACTTTCAGGAGCTTTGGGGCATGGCGCTGCTGTTACCTATCCGGACCGTCCGTATTTAGTGTGGAGCTTCGAATATGAAGAGACAAATCAAAGATGCGAGACACGCAATAATCCACAAACCTTTTTAGAAGGATGTGAAGCTCTTCATGAACTATTCAGGAAGGTCGCAGAGGCAAGATCTGATCTCGCTGAAGAGAATTATAAAGATTTTTCATCCATTGAAGGAACGGTAAAAGAAATATTGCTGATACAGAAAGACAAGAGTGGACGTATTGAGGCATGGAAGGAGGCCGCGCAAAGTGGCGACTTGTTCGCCACAGGCGCTGAACCAATTCCCCCTTATGATGAAAGTGATTGGCACAATCAACGTGACGACCTGAAAGATACGGAAGAATCAAGTATCGCTCTAACTTTACCTGTTTATCGATTTTATCAAGCAGCTTCCATACATCGCCTACACGTATTACGCAACTTACTTCCTTCACATGGCTTGGTAGTCGCGTGAAACAATACAATAAAGAAATCAGAAACTGCTTCCATGGAGAAAAAATTCATGGATCTGATTTAGTTGATTAGGTGATCATCACTTCGTTTATGAAAACCTGCAAAAGATGTTTCCGGGAATTTGAGGAATCTGAGGTTGATGTTGTGGATGTCAGCCCCGCAACGGAGTTGGCGGATTATTTGGATTCCCGTTTTCACGGGAATGACAAAGAAAGGTGCGGGAATGACAGAGGGGAGACGGATTGAAGATATCAATGATCTTTGCCCTCAATGCGGGGGAAGAACTGGGAGTGATGGATCTGCTGGGGTTTGGGGAGTAGGAGCTGACGTATGAATAAACAAATAAATACAGGTGAGATAGTCATATATCAGACGAAAGACGGGCAGGCATCTTTGGAGGTTAACCTGATTGAGGATACTGTTTGGCTGGATGCTCATCAGATGGCGGAGCTTTTTCAGCGGGATAGGACCGTTATTGTCAGGCACGTAAGAAATATCTATAAAACCGGTGAGCTGTTGCAAGGTTCAACCTGTGCAAAAAATGCACATGTTGCTCAGGACGGTAAAAAACGGGTGATGGATTTCTATAACCTGGATATGATCATTTCTGTTGGCTATCGTGTCAATTCATTACGAGGCACCCAATTCCGTATCTGGGCCAATAAAATACTGAAAGACTATCTTGTCACTGGTTATGCGCTGAATGAAAAGAGACTACAATCTCAGATTGAAAAATATGAGGCGCTGAAACAGTCGATTAAGCTTATCGATAATATCGTTGATCGCAAACTGCTTTCCACGTCTGAATCTGAAGGTCTCCTGAGAGTCATTGGTGATTTCAACTATGCTCTTGACACGCTTGACCGGTATGACTACGGGAAGCTGCAGTAATCAGGGTGACAGGATACTTAATTAAAAACCCGGAAGTGGAGGAAAAAACATGGCAGCAGATCTGTATTTTGATGATTTCAAGGTTGGTGATACGATTACATCGCAGGGCATGACGGTGACGGAAAGTCAGATTATTGATTTTGCCATGCAGTTTGACTCCCAGTTGTTTCATACTGATGTGGAGGCAGCGAAGGAATCAATTTTCGGTGGTTTGGTGGCGAGCGGAATTCATACGATTGCCGTAACGTTCAGACTTCTTCTTATGACGGGAGCGTTGAAGCATAATCTCGGCTCGCCGGGTTTTGATGAACTCAGATGGCTTAAACCGGTGCGCCCCGGTGACACGCTTTCCGCGGTTGCTGAGGTACTGGAGTGCAAACCGTCACAGAAACAAGACGATCGCGGTACGATTCGCTTCAGATATTCGGCTTACAATCAACATAAAGAAAAAGTGCTTACAGTTATCGGGAACCAGATACTACGGAGAAAGTCGTAGTTGGGTGACAGGATACTTAATTGAAGATATGCAAAAGATGCTTTAAGGAGTTTGAGGAATCTGAGGCTGATGTTGTGGATGTTAGCCCAGTGACGGAGCTGGCGGATATTATGCTCCGGGACATCGGCGTTGAGAATATCAATGATCTTTGCCCTCGATGCAGGGAAGAGCTGGGGGTAATGGGTCTGCTGGGATTCGGGCTGTAGGGCATCTTTTTCTGGCATAAACATGTAGATCACGGGAGAAATATAGAATGATTTATTTTCAGGTAAAAGGCCTGATGAAATATTATGCGGCTGTGATTGCTGTATTGCTTTGGATAATTAGGGGACAGGCTACTTTAATTAAAACCTGTGTGAGATGTTCTATGGAATTTGGGAAAGAGGATGTTCTGGACGAATGAGATTGCCAAAAATGGAATTGTGGGTGATAATATTTGTACATTTTGCAGATAGTATGGGAGGAAAAGATGTTGAAACAACTTAAAATCATTGTTGAGAAACACCCTGATGTTTATGTGGCATATCCCCTCGGGTTGAAGGGGGTGGTAGTGGGCGAAGGCGATACCTACGAAGAAGCACTAAACGATGTAAAGTCGGCAATTATTTTTCACGTTGAATCCTTCGGAAAAGAAGTATTCGAAGATGAACCAGTCGTTTTGGAGGCCTTTGTTGCTGAAGCAAGAGTAGCAATGTGATGGCTAAATTTCCTATAGATGTTTTCATTGAAAAGATAATAAATGGTTCTTTATGGTGTGATTAAATGAAGAGCACTGGACGTTATGATACATCAGGATTAATTGAGAATCAGTATGAACCCGGTTCTAATGAACAGGTTCTGAGAAATCTTCCTGGAATAAAAAGCAAGCATGAAATTAATCAGATTGAGGCCAAAGAATTATTGCGTGTAACGAATCAAATGACAGAATATTACGATAAAAATCATGGTCTTACTGTTGCTGATATATGTTACATGCATCATAGCTGGTTAGGATCAATATATGAATGGGCTGGGCACTATCGTAATGTAACCATGATCAAAGACAATTTTCCCTTTGCAGTGCCATCTTTTATTCCAAAGCTCATGGATGAATTTGAAAGGGGAATTCTGCGCCGGTATACGCCTTGTAGTTTTGATTCAAGATATGATGTGGTAAGGGCGCTTGCTGTCGTTCACACCGAACTATTATTGATACATCCATTTCGAGAAGGAAATGGCAGAATCGCTCGTCTGCTGGCAATTATTATGGCGCTTCAGGCCAAATTGCCCTTTCTTGATTTTAGTGATCTTAAAGATCAAAAGAAGGATGAATACTTTGCGGCAGTGAGATCTGGCCTGGAACGTGGTTACAAGTCAATGGAGAAGATTTTTAACGATGTGATTTACCGGTCTTTGAAGTCTTATGACGAGGGATAGATTGAGTGTGTTGAGCGGAATCCAAATCCTTTTCAGTAATTGCTCCGTAAATTCCTTCTATAGCGCACGAGGAAGCAACAGATACCATAAGCCCTTTCCGGCGCTTTATGGGATCTTTAAGATATGGATTTGTTTTGTTTAAATGATTTTTTGACATGCCTGTAATATACCATAACGCGATTATTAAATCACCATAAAAATAAATTCAGGAGTGGATATTCCCGGAGACAGGCTACTTTAATGAAAACCTGCAAAAGATGTTTTCGGGAATCTGAGGCTGATGTTGTGGACATCAGTCCGGCAACGGAGCTGACGGATTATGTGGATTCCCGTTTTCACGGGAATGACAAAGAGGGGTGCGGGAATGACAGAGGAGAGGCGGACGAAGATATCAATGATCTTTGCCCACGGTGCAGGGAAGAGCTGGGGGTAATGGATCTGCTGGGATTCGGGCTGTAGGGCATCTTTTTCAGGCATAAACATGTAGATCACGGGAGAAATATAGAATGATTTATTTTCAGGTAAAAGGACTGATGAAATATTATGCGGCGGTGATTGCTGTATTGCTTTGTATGTGTAGCCCTGTCGCTGCGGATGAGTTGGTATTCATCGATGCTCATAGCCAGATCGATCAGTATATAGAATTCAACGAGATTATCAAACTGATGGATAAGGCTGGTGTAACGCGCACTATCCTGGCACTTCGCGGCAAGAATAAACCTGAGGAACTTATTGAATTTGCTAATCGCTATCCCGACCGAATTACACCGGCAATCAGGAGCAAAGGCACAAAATACTACAAAAACAAGCTGAAAAAATACAGACGGTTCCTTGATAGACAGCTAAACATGCCTGAATTTGGTGCTATGGCGGAAGTGATTATATGGCACGCGGAAAAGTGGAAGGCGCCAACAGGGAAGATTAAGCCGGCTAAGGTTGTCATACGACCAGATGACATCAGGGTTCAGGATGCTTTGGCGATTTGCCTGGAGAAAAACTGGCCCTTTACTTTACATATCGAATTTGCGGCTGCCGGTGATGAGCGGCATGAGTTTATGGCGGCTTTCGAGGATCTGCTTCGTCAGCATCCCAGTCATCCCTTTGTACTTATACATATGGGGCAACTACAAGCGCCGGAGGTGAAACGGCTTATCAGTACGCACAAGAACATTTACTTCATCGCTTCCAAATCAAATCCCATTCACGGTTCAATGGCGACTGGTAAAGCTATCGTAAACCTGTTTGACGGTTCTTCATTCGCCCCTGAGTGGAAAACACTCATTGTCGAAAATCCGGATCGATTCATTTTTGGTATCGATAACACTTGGGCTAAAGATTGGCGGTGGAAGTATGTCAGAGAGGTAGAGCTGTGGCGGAAAGCATTAAAGGAACTGCCCGGGGATGTTGCAAATGCTGTTGCCCATGTTAATGCGGAAAAGTTATGGCGGCTTCCAGTTGCACGAAAATAGAACCGTGAGCATACATTCTTTCCCGGTTATTGGGTGTAAAAAGGGGGCAGGGTACTTAATTGAAGACCTGTGTGAGATGTCCTATGGAATTTGAGGAATCTGAAGTTGATGTTGTGGGTGTCAGTCCCGCAACAGAGCTGTGGGATTATTTGGATTCCCGTTTCCGAGACTGTGTCGTGATAGGGCAAAATGTCATTCCGAATCCCGATTTATCGGGATGAGGAATCTTAACATGTTAAACTTACTAAGCATTAAGATTTCTCGCTTTGCTCGAAATGACAAAAAAAGGAATTGTGACACAGTCTCTTCACGGGGATGACAAAGAGGGGCGCGGGAATGACAGGGGGTAGGGGATACAAATTTCGTTAAATTACAATAAAAAGGTTGATAATTGTTGCTGATACGAGTATAAGCGGCATCGAAACTGGTCTGAAGGCTGTTCAGATTCGTCTGAGCGGCTTTTTTTTATGTATAACAGCATTCGGGAGCAGTGAATTTATCTGTTCCCGAATATTTTTTTGAGGGAATGAACTTAATGGATTTTAAACTACTGGGACTTAGGGATGAACTGGTTAAGGCAACTGAGAGTCTGGGATTTCAGTCTCCTATGCCGGTTCAGGAAAAAGCAATGCCTGTACTTCTTTCAGGTGAAAAGGATTTTGTAGGACTTGCCCAGACGGGAACCGGAAAAACGGGAGCCTTTGGCCTGCCTCTTATTCAACTGATTGATTCAACTAAATTTAATACTCAGGGAATCGTGATATGCCCAACCCGTGAATTATGTCTTCAAATTACAGAGGATTTGAAACAATTTGCCAGATATATGAACAAAATTAAAATTGTTGCGATATATGGCGGGGCCAGCATTTCAACCCAGATTAAACGGCTTAAGGGCAAACCTCAGATTATTGTAGCTACTCCGGGCAGGCTTATTGATATGATTAACCGCAAGGCTGCCGATCTGTCACAGGTTTCATATACAGTTTTAGATGAAGCTGATGAAATGCTTAATATGGGATTTAAAGAAGATATTGATAATATCTTAACGAAAATGCCGGATCATAGAAAAATCTGGCTTTTTTCTGCAACCATGCCCCGGGGAGTTGCCGCGATTGCCCGCAATTATCTGACTGATCCTGTAGAGGTGCGGGTAGGCAGCGAACGCCAAAGTCCGAAAAATATCAAGCATATATGTCATACAGTTCAACAAAGAGATAAATATCCGGAATTAAAGCGGATTATAGATTCTTCATCTGATATTCTGGCTTTAGTTTTTTGCAGAACGAGAAGAGATACCCAGGCTTTGGCTGAATCACTGATGCGGGATGGCTATCAGGCCGAAGCGCTTCACGGTGCCTTGTCCCAGTCTCAAAGAGATTCTGTGATGCGAAAGTTTCGCCGGGGTTCTGTCAGGATTCTTGTGGCAACTGATGTTGCGGCAAGAGGTCTGGATGTGAATGATATTACCCATGTAATTCATTATAGCCTGCCGGATGGAATGGAAATTTACACCCATAGAAGCGGAAGGACAGGGCGTGTGGGGAAATCAGGTATTTCAATCGCGCTTGCCAATTCAAAGGAAATCCACACCATTCGCATGATGGAGAAAAGGCTTAATATACATTTTGAATTTAATAAGGTATCTGCCGGCAAGGCTGTTTCTGAAAAACAATATGCAGATAATAATGTAACTGCCAAAAGCAGAGCTAAGGCTACGTCTGAATCTAAAAATGTGCATGAGCTCAGAGCAGAAACCAAACCCGCAAAAAGGAAAAACCGCCTTAAGCCAGGGAAGAGCCAGAGATTCTTTGTTAATATGGGCCGGCTCGATAAAATTAACAAAGGCGCTATTGTGCGCTTAATTTGCGATAAATCCGGGATTGCCCCGGACATGATCGGTGAGATTAGTCTTAATAGAGAGTTCTCATTTTTTGAGGTTCAAAAGCAGGCAGCTAAAAAAGTGTACAATTCTTTAAATGATGCAAAGCTTAACGGACGAACCGTTGAGATTCACAGGGCTATGTAAAAGAATGCAGGCTGACAGGACTTGACAGAGTCGTAAAAAGTTGCGAATCGGGTCATTGCGAGAAGCGTAGTGACGAAGCAATCTAATGAATACAGCCAGCTATAGTGCACGAGATTGCTTCGCTTCGCTCGCAATGACATCTTTTTCGTCCTTTTCCAGATGTATCAAATATAAATAACAGATTTAACAAGGCAGGCAAAACATAAAGGGATAAACAAAGAACAAGTTATGGCTAGTTATAATCAAAAAGAGGTTGACCGGAGACGAACTTTCGGAATTATCAGCCATCCTGATGCGGGCAAAACCACGCTGACGGAAAAGCTTCTCCTTTTTGGCGGGGCGATCCAGCAGGCCGGGGCTGTTAAGGCAAGGAAAGCTTCCAGACATGCTATCAGTGACTGGATGTCGATTGAGCAGGAAAGAGGTATCTCAGTTACAACTTCTGTAATGAAGTTTAATTACAGGGATTTTGAGATTAATCTGCTTGATACACCAGGCCACCAGGACTTTTCAGAAGATACATACAGGGTGTTGACTGCCGTCGACAGCGCGCTGATGGTGATCGACAGCGCCAAAGGGGTGGAACCTCAGACCGAAAAGCTCATGGAGATCTGCAGGATGCGCAATACCCCGATCATTACATTCATAAACAAGCTTGACCGTGAAGGCATGTCGCCTATTGATATCCTTGATGATATTGAGAATAAGCTGCAGATCGAATGTACGCCGCTCTCCTGGCCGATTGGGATGGGCCAGCGTTTCAAAGGTGTATATAATCTTTTTCACAAACAACTGCATATTTTTGAACCGGGCAGGGAAAAACTCGGACAGGAGGGGATTGTCATTAATGATCTGTCTGATCCTGTTCTGGATGAACTTCTGGGTGGACAGGCCGATGAATTGCGAGAAGAGATCGCGTTGCTTGAAGGCGCTGTCAATCCGTTTGAGCGCCGGCATTTTCTGAACGGAAGTCAGACGCCGGTCTTTTTCGGAAGCGCCATTAACAATTTCGGTGTTAAAGAGATGCTGGACGCGTTTGTAGAGCTGGCTCCCCATCCGGGCGCGCGGGCGGCTGTTTCCCGTGAGGTCTTGCCATACGAAAAAGAGTTTTCAGGTTTTGCTTTTAAAATACAGGCCAATATGGACCCTGCCCACAGGGACAGAATTGCGTTTGTCAGGATATGTTCAGGGAAATTTAAAAGAGGAATGAAGGTTGTCCACCACAGAATAGGAAAAGAGGTAACTTTTGCTAACGCGACAATCTTCATGGCACAGGACAGGGCGAATGTGGAGGAGGCATTCCCGGGAGATATTATCGGTATCCATAATCACGGGACCATAAAGATCGGCGATACCTTTACCGTAAAAGAACCTTTGAAATTCAGCGGGATTCCCAATTTTGCGCCTGAGCATTTCAGGCGTGTGCGTCTGAAGAACCCGTTAAAGGCCAAGCACCTTCAAAAAGGATTGACCCAGCTCGCGGAAGAGGGGGCTGTTCAGGTTTTCAGGCCTGTTACGGGTAGTGACTATATACTGGGAGCGGTTGGTGTCCTCCAGTTTGAGGTGACTATGGCCCGTTTAAAGGCGGAATATGGTGCGGATGCCATATATGAACCTGTGAATTTTAATGTTGCACGCTGGGTCAGGTGTGATGATCGCAAAAAAATGGCTGAATTTGAGAAAAAGAATATATTCAACATGGCAAGAGATGCTGAAGGCTGTCTCTCCTTTCTGACAACCAGTGAATGGCAACTCGATCACCGCATGAAAGAGTGGCCGGAGATAGAGTTTTTTAAGACACGGGATATCAATTGATGCAGGGGGCAGGGGCAGACTGTCATTGCGAGGAGTGTAACGACGTGGCAATCTCGTGGCTTGCCAATGTGTTATGAGATTGCCTCACTTCGCTCGCAATGACAGAATTTGTTGTTTATCGTTAATTCTCTTTTGCGGGTCCAAAGGAGCTTTCGAAAAGTTCGTGAATTGCTTTGCGTCCTTCGTCACTGAGATTTCTGGTTCCTGTTCCGACAAATGTTTTGTCGACGATAACCGGCGTTTCAGCAACCCATTTGTTATCCTTCCACGAAAACCATCCTTTGCGTTCCTGGTCATATACGTTGACTGGACGATTAAAGAGTTTTGCAAGCTCAACGCCCCAACCGGTTCCCCCTTTGACAGTGTCATCCGGCTGTATCCATCCGACCGCTATCAGGTGGTAGCCATTGTTGACCATGTGAAAAATAGACTGTATAACCTTTCGTATTGTTTCAGCCTTTGAATAATTCCGCCCCATGCGGGCAAAGACTATTTCCATGCTGACATCACCCTTGGCAAGTTCTTCCGGGCTCAGCTCCCTGACACCTCTGGTGCGTTCGATATTGTGTCCCGCGAACGAAAAGTTAACTTCCTGAATCCCCCAGCGCTCTGCGAGCTTTCCGAACTCGGCCTCAGCTCCCTTATGCCCGCCACTGTAGAGAGTAACATCAAAACAATCAGTCATTATTTGTATCTCCTTTTATTTTTTTGCCTTGTCGGCGTCTCCGTGTCTCCACATTTGGAAAGTGGAGGAAATATACAATTGTTTTTGTTCAGTCACTAAATATAAGTCGTTTTTTTCTAATTGCAACCTTTATAAACTCGTAAAAAGCAAAAAGAATAGGGGTCAGGTCGTGCTGTCCTTTTTATTTCATTGCAAAATCTGCACAATAGTGTATATACGTATCAACATTTTAGCAAGCAGAGAAGGTCGTCCAGCAGTAAGAGCTGACGTCGACCATTGCAGTGATCCCGCATTCTACGGGATCTTTTTTTTAGCGCAGAGTCTCCTTTGCGCCCAACACGAAGTATTAATAAGGACAGAATTTTGGCCAAACCAAACTATTCATTTCAAAAGCGCCAGAAAGAATTGGCAAAGAAAAAGAAGAAAGAGGAAAAAAAGCAGCGCAAGCTGGAGAAACAGAACATTCCTGCCGGGGAAGAGGAGAATCTTCAGCTTCAGGAAGATTAATCCCGACTTGTAGGGGCTTCTTTTAACCGAAAATAAAATACTCTATGCCACGGGGAATTTCCTTGTGGCATTTATTATGAGGACACGACTATGATAACTGCATCCAATATTGCTCTCTCCTATGGGAAGAGGGTCATCTTCAAGGACGTCAATATTAAGTTCACTCCTGGCAACTGCTACGGCCTGATCGGGGCGAACGGCGCCGGCAAATCCACCTTTCTGAAGATCCTGGCAGGTCAGCTTGAGCCTGATCGGGGCGAGATTACCAAGGGGCCGGGACAGCGCATCGCGGTGCTCAGCCAGGATCAGTTCGCCTTTGACGAGCACACCGTTTTCAATACTGTGGTCATGGGGCATAAGAAGCTCTATAAAATGATGGCCGAGCGGGAGGCCCTCTATTCCAAGACTGATTTTACCGAGGAAGACGGCATCCGTTCCGGAGAACTGGAAGCAAAGTTCGGTGAAATGAATGGCTATGAGGCAGAGACCGAGGCCGCGGTGCTGTTAAGCGGCCTCGGTATCCCGGAAGAAATGCGTCAGAAAAAGATGAAGGAGCTTGACGGCAACGATAAGGTACGGGTGCTGCTGGCCCAAGCCCTGTTCGGCAATCCGGATATCCTGCTTCTGGACGAGCCCACCAACCAGCTCGACCTGAAGACCATTACCTGGTTGGATGAGTTTCTCTCCCGCTTCCAGAACACAGTGATCATCGTCTCTCATGACCGCTATTTCCTGAACCAGGTCTGCACTCATGTGGCGGATATCGATTATGGAAAAATCAAGGTCTATGCCGGTAACTATGACTTCTGGTATCAGGCCAGCCAACTCCATTTCCACCAGAAGGAGACCGAAAACAAGAAGGCCAGGGCCAAGGCTGATGAGCTCAAGGAATTCATCCGGCGCTTCAGTTCCAACGCCTCCAAGGCCAAACAGGCTACTTCACGGAAGAAGCTGCTTGAGAAGCTCACCCTCGAGAACATGCCGATTTCCTCCCGAAAATATCCCTACATCACCTTCAAGCCTGAACGGCCCTGTGGCGACGTCATTCTGGAGATCAACGGTCTTTCCAAAGCGATCGAGGGGGTTTCCATGTTTGAGGATCTCACCCTCACTGTCAACAAGGGCGACAAGATCGTCTTTGCCGGTGCTAACAGCCTTGCAAAAACCACCCTGTTCCAGATTCTGGCCGGGGAACTTGCGCCGGACAAAGGCAGCTTCCGCTGGGGGGTGACTATCAACAACGCCTATTTCCCGAAAGAGAATAACGCGTATTTCAATAATGAGGAGCTTGATCTTATTGGTTGGCTGCGTCAGTATGCACCTCCAAAGGAGGATGATAGTTTTGTCCGGGGGTTTCTGGGCAAAATGCTTTTTTCCGGAGAGGAGGCGATGAAAAAGATCTCTGTTCTCTCAGGTGGCGAGAGGGTGCGCTGCATGCTCTCCAAGATGATGCTCTCCGGCGCCAACGCCCTTATTCTCGATGAGCCCACCAACCATCTCGACCTTGAGTCAATCACCGCTTTGAATGACGGCCTGACGGCTTTTTCGGAGGTGGTGCTTTTTGCCTCCCATGACCATCAGTTTGTATCCACCGTGGCAAACAGAATTGTCGAAATCACCCCGGACGGCATCATCGACGTGATGAATGGTTTTGATGAGTATCTGGCAATGAAGGATGCGAGCCTGTCCGGTGAAGACGATTACCTGTACAGTCAGGCAGCAGCTATGTGAGTCTGAAGGGTAAGTGATGAAAGCTAAAGGCTCAAAGCTCAGTGGAAGAATAGTATCAGATTAAAATAAAGGAGGTCTTGGAAGGTATGGATTTTTATGAGGTGATTAGAACCAGACGAAGTATTAGAAGCTATAAGGCTGATGCCATACCGGAAGAGGTATTGCAGCGGGTCATGGACGCGGCCAGAATTGCTCAGAGTGGTAGTAATCGCCAGCCCTGGCACTATATAATCATCACGGATAAGGAGCGTATAAAGGAGATGGTGCCTTTATGTGCAAATCAGGTATTTATCGCACAAGCGCCGGTCTTGATCGTGGCATGTGGAATGAACCTCAATACGAATCGTGGCGGATATATGGGCGATTTCGGTATGCTGGTCGATGTTTCCATTTCCTTTAGCCAACTGACGCTGGCTGCCCGCGTTGAAGATCTGGGAACATGCTGGATCGGCTCCTTCAACAATGACGGGTTGAAAAAATATCTTGAAATCCCCGATGATGTGCAGGTTGTAGCGTTAACGCCTCTGGGATATCCTGCCGAATCGGGTGCCTTTTTCGAAAATGCGACAAAGAAGGGCATGGAAGAGATCGTCAGTTATGAAAAATACAAGTAACCGCTGATCTTTTTCCCGTGTCATGAGATTCCGGGGACAGGATAATCAATTAAAGACTTGCAAGAAGGGTTGGGTGTGATAGATATACTAGAGTTTAGGCAGTAAAGGTGCGATACAAGATTTTATCAACAGCTTCAATGAGGTATTAAAACAATGGAACCAGTAATTGATCCAAAGTTACCGCTTCTCCAGGATGCCGACTTGGAAAATAAGGTTGTCCTGCTCAGGGTTGACCATAATGTTGTAAAGAACGGAAGGATTCAGGATCCTTTCAGAATAGATCAGACCATCGGCACCATCTTTAATATTGTCGCACGCGGTGGCAGACCGATTATCATGACCCACGTGGGCAGGCCATGGGATAAAAAAGCGGATAAAATTCATATAGATGCATCAACGTCGGTAGAACCGATCGTGAATTATCTTGAGCACAAACTTCACGTAAAGATCCATATGCCCCATTTCAGCGTAGAGGAAGAAAGGGGTATACCGGGTATCGATACCTCAATAAATCTTGCCATTAAAAACCTGAAAGAGAAAAGGATCGATGCCATCTATCTTCCGAATACAAGATGGTTCAGGGGAGAAGAATCAGAACCCGAATCCGATGAAAGAAACGCCTTTACTCTGCAGCTCGCCGGCCTTGCCGACATCTTTGTGAATGATGCCTTCGGTTCATGGCAGCCACACGCATCTACCTTTGATATCACTCGTCATCTTCCTTCTTTTGCGGGTTTTTTAATGCAGCGGGAAATCCAGAATCTTGATCAGGTTCTGCAACCCGAAAGGCCCTTCGTCTCTGTCGTTGCTGGCGCGAAATACAATACGAAGATCGGACCGCTCAGTGAAATTTACAAGAAGGTGGACACGCTCATTCTCGGCGGTGTGATTTACAATACTTACCTGTGCGCCAAATATGGTGTTTCCATAAAGGGAGTATCGACAGAGGACATTGAAGCTGCAGCCGGCCTTGTAAATATGGATGCTAACCATAAGAAGATTCTCGAACTTCCGTATGTATGTGAATCGGAGACCATGGAAGGGAGGATCGACGGACGTTTCAGGGTTCGAGCCATCAAAGAATTTAAGAAAGGAATGAATCTCGATTATATCCTCGACATCGCGGAGGAGTCTTTTGACGATCCTCTTGTCTCGGATACGATCAATTCCGCGCATACCATTTTTGTCAACGCTGTCATGGGATATACGCCACATTTTACCGAGGGTTCAGCCGTGTTGGATCAAAAAATTGATCTCAACAGGACAGCAAGAAAGCTTTATGGCGGCGGGGATACCCTGCAGGAGTTCAAGAATCTTAATCCCGGGCTCTACCTCTCGGTCATGGACGATTCTCAATACTATTTCTTTACCGGAGGAGGGAGTGTTCTGAAGGCAATTGAGCAGGGAACTCCCTATGGTCTCGACCCGATCAGTGCTCTGATCGAAAACGGCGGCAGACAGCCTTGAGTTTGGGAGTCTGAAACGTAATTATTGTGAAGAGATGTAACAGACCCTAACCAACTGTTGGATTTGTTAAATACCAGCAAAGCCCTTCATAAGATTCCGATGTGTCCAGATAGCCTTGGTCATAGGCGGTGTAGAGCTTGTTCTTGTTCCGTTCGATACGCCCCGCGGGCAACGCTGACCGGGGCCTGATGATGAAGACCTCGTCCTGCTGTTCCAGCGTATCGATAAAATCCATTGTCTCATTGTACCTGATATATCTATTGGCAAGGGCCTTGTATAAACCCGGAAACCTGGGGTAACGCATCCGCGCGAAGCCATTGAGTTTAGACCGTTTTTTCCGATAACCCTTCGGTTGTGTAAGGATGAGAACATTCTTTCGATTTCCGTCACTGATGCTCTTCCGAATCGGTATGGAATCGGAGAGCCCGCCGTCCATCAGCATCTGTCCGTTGTATCGAACCGGTTTCGATATAAAGGGTAAACAGGTGGATGCCTGGAGTATTGAAAGGTAGTCCTCTCCGAGTTCGCTCTTCTCAAAATAGAGCGGTTCACCGGTTTTGCAGTTTGTAACGACGGTGATACACTTTACGTCACTTTCTCTGAAAGTCTGATAATCGAAGGGGACCAGAGAATTGGGAATCGTATCAAAAATGAACTTCATGCCGAAAAGTTCGCCTCCCGCCAACAGGCGAAGATAGCTGAGATAGCGGGAATCGTTGACAAACCGGGTATTGACAATCCGGTTTCTTTCGGGCTGACGGGAGACATAGTTCGCGGCGTTGCAGGCCCCCATGGAAACGCCGATCACGTAGGGAAGGAAGAGCCCTTGATCCATAAAGAAGCGAAGAACGCCCGATGTATAGATTCCCCGGAGCCCTCCGCCTTCAAGAACGAGTGCGCTGTTTTTTAAATCCATAGAGTAGTAATCCCATCTTCATTCGTGACACTCTGCCGGTTTGACCGGAGACAGTGTGAATCAGGTGATTATATATCCGGGCCGATTCTTTTTGTCAATAAGTGCCTGGTCGGTTGCTATGATAACGAATTGATCTTTCGTGTAAAGCAGTATATGAATATTTGCTTCTGACCTGGCTCGCGTGCTGCGTGAAAAAATGGCCTGGAATCAGTTTTTACAAGACTATTGAACGTAACTGACGAGATAGGGAGGAAAAACACGGATGTGGATAGTGAGTATTGAGAAGCTGGGAGAAAAAATATATGGGTGCATAGACGACGGGATTGACTATCACATATTTTCAATTGATCCGGATAGTTCCATGGATTATGAAAAGAGTTACTATAAGGGTGATTACAATGATTATGACCACTTTGTGCTCTCTTACGCGGAAACAGACCCGGTCACAACTTTTCTTGAAGAGCCGGTGGAGATAAACGCCGATGTGGAAGGTCTGACTTATGAATTTATGCTAGTACAGTGTATATTCTAAGATTTCGGATAAAGCCGTTTCAGTTTTATGCGAGCATCATCTGTTCTAAACTGCCAATCGACATTGGTTTGACGATTGTTTCGATCGGTATT
>JAFDAE010000321.1 GCA_019314005.1 Deltaproteobacteria bacterium
GCTTATACTGTACCCCTTTCTCCAGCGGTTTTTCGTAAAAGGAGTTATGATAGGAGCGATAAAAGGGTAATGTGTTTCCAATATCTCCTGTGAGGAGATTTTTTATAACTCAAGTAAAAGGAGCAGGTTATGAAAGCGAGATCAGGTTTGACAATCCTGCTGGGGCTGCTACTCCTCTGTCAGGCAGCTACCCTCATGGCGGGTGGCGCAAAAGAGGCTGCAGAAACAGCCGCAATCAAGGTAAATGAGTCGGGATTTCCCATCGTAGCGGAGAAGATCACCCTCAAGGGATTCAGCAGGCTCGAGCCTCAAAACGGACCCTACGATGAGATGACCCTCTGGAAAGACTACGAAGAGATGACAAACATTCACATTGACTGGGAAACGCCCGGACTTCAAAATGTCAAGGAACGAAAAAATCTTATCTTGGCCAGCGGTGAGGTTCCGGACTTCTTTATTAAGGGCGTTTTGACTGAAGGCGATATCCTGAAGTACGGGGCCGCCGGCGTGATCACCCCCCAGGAAAAGCTTATCGACAAGTGGGCCCCGAACGTAAAAAAAATGTTTGAAGATTACCCGTCGGTCAAGGGCTCGCTCACGGCTCCCGATGGGCACATTTACTCTCTGCCCAATGTGAGTGCCTATGCGCGAGGGGTTGTATTCCGCTATCCTCTCATCAATGTGAAATGGCTGGAGCGTCTCGGGCTCGAACCAGCCAAGACCTCCGAAGAGTTCCTGAACATGCTCAGGGCCTTTCGTGATAATGACGCCAACGATAACGGAGATCCCACCGACGAGATCCCGTATTCAGCCCACAATATGGTTCTGGCCTTCCGGGGCATCTGCGGAATGTTCGGCGTAAATTACGAGGTTCATTACGGCAACCCCAGCCTGGGCCGGTATCCGATGAAGGTCGAAAACGGCAAGATCCACCTTCAGCTGACAGACGACAATATGAAAAAAGCCCTGCAGTATTACGCTAAAATGTATGAGGAGAAGCTGCTCGATCAGGAGATTTTCATCCACACGAAGAAAGAGTACTTTGCCAAGCTGGCCGCCGGACGATATGGTTTCACACCCCTGCACCAACCAAGGAATGCCGGTAAATACAAGGGAGAGTACGACGCCATGGTTCCGCCAAAGGGGCCTCGGGGCGACCAGATCTGGAACTTCAGCAGGGCAATGGTCAGAGGTATCGAGGCCTTTGCCATGACCCACGCCAACAAGTATCCGGAGGCCACGCTGAGGTGGGTCGATTACTTCTACAGCGAAGAAGGCGCTGTTCAGATGTATCTTGTCCGTCCGGACGAGTTCTGTGACACGGCGCCTGAAGGAGGCTACCAGTTCAAAAAGCATGTACTCGAGGCCAAAGAAGGATTCGCGCGCTACATGGGCAGTCATACAATCTGGGGGGGCGGCATGGCACCCGTATTGTCCATCGAGAAGGCTTCCGACCCCCTATCCCGTGGCGCAATGCGGACGTACCTCGCCAAGGTGGCAGATCATCAACCCAGGGATGAGGTTATCAAACTCCCGCTCAGAAAAACAGAAGACCTGGACAGGGAGCTGGAGATACGCAGCGATATGGATTCGTACATCATGGAAATGTGGGCCAACTTTGCTACAGGGCAGATCGGCTTCGACAAATGGGACCAGTACGTCACTACACTTGAAAAAATGGGTCTCAAGGAGCTCGAAGCTATTTTCCAAAGGGCCCTGTCTGGAAACTAGCAGATAGCAGTATAACTTAAGTGGAGAAAGAAAAGGGCTCCTTTTGCTGGAGAACCGGTGGAAGGAGTCCTGTGCGTGCCAAAGTTTTGTAAAAAGTCTAAAATTAGCAAAAGGAGCAACAAAATGAAAAGATTGGCAACGACTGTATTGGTGGTGTGCTTTCTCATGGTGCTAATTGCCGACCCGATGTTTGGGCAATCGAACTATCCGAATAAGTCCATTACGGTAATCGTACCTGCCGCAGCGGGCGGAGGCTCGGACCGTTTGGCCCGTATGATTCAGAAAGCCTTCAAAGAAAATAACCTACTAGACAAACCAATGGTAATCGTCAACGTGCCTGGCGCAGGTCTTTCTATTGGATCACGCCGGGTCAAGGACTCCAAACCTGACGGCTACACCTTCCTTTTGACCCATGTTGCCCTCTTGTCTCGCCAGGCAGCAGGACTAGATGACTTCGGCTACAAAGATTTTGAGCCGGTGGCTCAGACAGTGGGCTACAATTCGGTAATGTCGGTGAAGGACGACGGCCCCCATCAGACCCTTTCCGATCTGCTCAAGACAGCCAAAGACAAACCGGATACAATTATTTTCGGGGCCAATCTGGGTGCCCTCAACCACATGGCCGGCCTGACCCTGCAGGGCTCCAGCCCTGGTTCGGAATTTCGCTTTGTGCAAATTGGCGGCGGGGCTAAAAACTTTGCCGCGCTAAAGGGGGAACATACAACAGTCACCCATTTTGGCGCTCCTGTATATAACAAGTTTAGGACCGGTGGAATCAAGGGATTGGCCATTTTAGCGGAAGAACGGCACCCCCTTTTGCCGGACTTACCGACCGCCAGGGAGCTGGGTTATGACGCAATCTTCCAAATCGCAAACTTCTGGTTCGCTCCAAAGGGTACACCACAATACGCGATAGACTATTTTGCCAACGCTTTGGAAAAGGCCCTGGAAACCGACGCTGTCAAGAAGAATATTAAGAATGATTTCTCTACTTCCAGCTTCCTCAAGGGGCAGGCATTTAAGGACAAGCTCAAAGCTGATTATGATAAAATCCGCCCCATTGCCCAAAGAGCCACAAAAAAATAGAGAGAATAGTGGGCTCTCACTTGGGTCTTTTAGCGTACCTGCCCGACCCTTAAGGGGAACCGGCAGGCACGCTGAGTTTTAAAAGGATACAGTCAGAGGATTCAGAATATGGCGAAAGAAACGTCACCAAGGGTGGAGCTTGGCTTTTCAATTTTTTTGATTGTGTTGAGCGTTGCAATATTCCGGGAAACCTTGAGCCTGGCTCCCGGCTCTTTTGACCCGGTGGGCTCTGCGGGGTTTCCCCGGCTTATTTCTGCAGCTAT
>JAFDAE010000322.1 GCA_019314005.1 Deltaproteobacteria bacterium
TGCCACTGCCCATGCCAGGTGGGAGATTAATATAACCAACACCATCCTTCATGATCGGAAGCGACTTCTCCTACTGGCACTGCTTACAGTTCCCATTGTGGTCGGGATATTTGCAAGCTATGTATATGCGGACGAGATTGGCAATATGCTTCCGGACATGCTGGGAGGTGAAAAGGCCTACACGCCGGTCCAGTATTCGGTAGGCATCTTTGTCGGTTCAATTGTCATTGGCCTTCTTGCCGGGCTGATTACTGGCTGTATTGGTGCCGGCGGCGGTTTCATAATTGCTCCCGCTCTGATGAGTATGGGTGTCAAAGGTATCATGGCTGTAGGCACCGACCTCTTTCACATCTTTGCCAAGGCCATCATGGGGAGCGTGATTCATAGAAAACTAGGTAACGTGGCTGTACGCGTAGCTGTGGTATTCGTGATCGGTTCTGTTATAGGGGCAACAGCAGGTGGCACCATCAACAGGGCACTTTATGAGAAAGACCCTGTTTTAAGTGACACGTTCATTACCACGGTCTACGCGGTCATGCTAGGCTTTCTGGGCGTCTATGCCCTGATAGACTTTCTCAAGAGCCGGAAAAAAGGGGGAGGCACGGCTCATGGAGGCAATGCCGAGGCTGAAGAACTGGGCAAGATTCCCAAGAAGCTGCAGTCAGTCAATATCCCGCCCATGATCATGTTCGATAAAAATATCGCGCTGGGAGGGCGCAGGATATCGTGGGTATTCCTCGTCCTCAGCGGTGCTCTCGTCGGCCTTGCTGCCGGCATCATGGGGGTTGGAGGCGGTTTCCTGACCTTCCCCATCTTCGTGTACACCCTGGGCGTATCAGCCACGACCACAGTGGGAACCGACATTTTTCAGATCATCTTTACTGCGGGTTATGCAGCGATCACGCAGTATGCAATATACGGTTTCATCTTCTTCACTCTGGCCATAGGAATGCTGCTGGGTTCGCTGGTGGGAGTACAGATCGGAGCATTGGTCACCAGAGTAGTACCGGGCACACATATACGAGGCTTCTACGCGATGGCCGTGCTTGCGGGTTTTGCCAATCGCGCCTTCGCGCTCCCTGGCAAGCTGGGAGAGATGGGCGTGATTCCCATCTCCGCGTCCGTGGGCAACGTTCTTGAAACGATAGGAATCTGGCTGTTCTTTGTTGTCATCGGCGGATTCGGGATTTGGGTAATTGGAACGTTCCTGAGAAACATTAAAACCCTCAGAGGACTAGAGGTGACAGTTGATCGTTGACAAGATCAAGTTCTATACCGGGCTGGGGATGCTGGCGGTTTTTACAGTTCTGTTGACGATAATATTACTGCCAATCTTTGACGGTAAAAACGGGCTGCAATACTTGGACGAACTGTACAACTCACTATCAAAGGGCTCAGCCTATTTTATCACGGAGCTTAGGGAAGACAGTTCTTACTACATCGACACTTCCATAGATGTTGTCCTCGTGATGGAGACCGAGGAACAGGCTGAGCAGACTGCCCTGCTGTATCAGGAGGCAGGAGCGGAAGTGGTCACTTCGGGAGTTGAGCTGGGGATCAGCGGTGATTTGGGCATAATCCTTGGAACTTGCCTCGATGACGCAGATGCCATGTATTATGATGATGCAGAAACGATAATGGATAAATACGGCTACGACGCAATGCACGCGCTCCATAACTGGTGGGTATCGCTCGAGAAAATGAACGAGGGACTTGAAGATGAGGATATGTTTGACGAAGCGAAGGCTGTAACCTCGGTGAAGGAGAAAGGTGTCGAGCCATCGTACAACTACTATGGGATAGAGCCAGAGACCGTGAGCAGCCGCATTGGCGTCCTCATATTATCCTTGGCCTTCTACTTAATCTATACTGTGTGGTACGGCTTTGCTCTTATGTTTATAGTCGAGGGCCTGGGTCTTAAAATCACGCAGATGTTCCCCTTCCGGTTTGTGGCCAGGGTAAAGAAAACATAGATGCATAAGGTAGCCAGTGACATGTCTCAAGGAGGCCGCGAAGCATAGGCAGTTTCTCCTGAGAAAGTGGGGGCTGGTGGAGATTGGGTGAAGCTAATTGTCCTGGCGCGGGTTATTGTAACAACTATAAAGTTAGATTTGCAGGCACGTGGGAGGGCTGCGTAGCGTCCAGGCATGACCCGAAGTGACACTCTGATCGGAAGTTATAGAGGGTACGTCTCGTATCTGAAAAGGGAAAAAACCCCAATTTCAATACCTTGATTTGGTATCTATCTCATTCCTCAATTTCGACAAGTCAACGGGCCACCACCAAGTCCAGCGCCACCAGATGCAGCTCTGCGGTGGAACCGGCTGCCAGGTTCAGGATGATGGTTGGCTGGAAGCGGGACGGGATCAATAGCCTGTCGGGGTTTTACGGTCAAATATGCATAGCTGACCTACCGGCTGACTCAGATACTTCCTTGTTAAAAACCGCCTCTTTTCCTAATTTGGATATAGTCGGAAGGCTACCTCCTGGTCTTTACCCATGTTCCTTTGCCCCCTTCAAAGAGCAATTTAATTAACATTTCACCCTGCAACAGGTTTAGTTCTTCATCAACCAACAAACCGCCTCCTTGAGGAGGCGGCAGGAAAAAGTCAGATTTAGAAGCACTTCAACTATAATTGAATAAATTTGTACTTAAGTATTTTTCTCCTCTATCCGGGAAAATTACGACGATTAAACCAGACTTTATTCCTTTGGTAACTTCAATAGCCGCATACATTGCTGCTCCACTACTCATCCCGACGAAGATTCCTTCTTTTCTAACAATTTGTCTCGCTATCTCAAATGCATCTTCAGTTTCAACCATTATAGTTTTATCAATTTTTGAAGGATCATATATTGTTGGGACTATTGCTTCTTTCATATTTTTTAGTCCTTGAATATAATGACCCTTAACAGGATGAGCGCAAACAATCCCTATTTCTGGATTCTTTTCTTTTAAATATTTCCCTACCCCCATAATTGTGCCAGATGTTCCGATGGATGAAACAAAATAATCGATATTGCCCTTTGTTTGTTTCCATATCTCTTCCGCGGTTGCCTTATAATGGGCAAGCTTATTA